>JACQVO010000113.1 GCA_016209725.1 Candidatus Methylomirabilota bacterium
CCATGCCCAAGATGCCCGTGATGGAAGCGGCCGTGAAGATTCTGGAGAGCGAGGGGGTGGACGTCTGCTTCGGGATCCCCGGGGCGGCCATCCTGCCCCTCTACAAAGCCCTGTCGAAATCAACGAAGATCAAGCACCTGACCGTGCGCCACGAGGAGGGGGCGACCCATGCCGCCGACGGGTGGGCCCGAGTCACCGGGAAGGTCGGCGTGGCCATCGGGACCTCGGGCCCGGCCGGGACGAACATGGTCACCGGTCTGTACACCTGCATTGGGGATTCCATCCCCATCGTGACCATCACCGGCCAGGCGACCCGCCCGATGCTCCATAAGGAGGCCTTCCAGGCCGTCAACATCGCGCAGATCGTGAAGCCGGTGGTGAAGAAGAGCTACTGTGTGCTGGAGACCGCCCAGATCCCCCAGGTGTTCCGCGAAGCGTTTCGCATCGCGCGGGAAGGCCGTCCGGGGCCGGTCCACATCGATCTCCCCCTGGATGTCCAGCGGGGCGAGGTGGAGTATGACCCGGATATCGATGCCCCCCTGGAGGTGTTCAAGCCGTCACCCGACATCCGGAAGATCCGGCGGGCCGTGGACATGCTCCTCAAGGCAGAGCGCCCGATCCTGATGATGGGCGGAGGTGTGATGCTGGCCCGGTCCTCGGAGCAGTTTGTGGCCCTGGCCGAGCACCTGCAGATTCCCGTCATCCCAACCTACCAGGCCGAGGGCGGCATGAACTTCCAGCATCCCCTCTACGGGGGCCGCGTCGGCCTCCAGACCAATACGCGCGGGGGGAACAAGCTCTTCCTGGAGTCCGATCTGGTCCTCTCCATCGGCAACCGGTTCGCCGAGCGGGCCACCGGCGACCTGACCGTCTACCGGGGCGAGCGGAAGTTCATCCACATTGACATCGAACCCACCGTCCTCGGCATGGTCTTCCCGCCGGATCTGGCGGTCGTGTCGGATGCCAAGCTCGCCGTGGAAGCGCTCCTCCGCGTGGCGCAGGAGACGACCCCGAAGCGGTCGCCGAGCGAGTGGTCGCGAAAAGCCGCCGACTACAAGCGGCGCTTCCGGCGGAAGATGGACTTCGACCAGGTGCCGGTCAAGCCCCAGCGGGTCTTCAAGGAGCTGAACGAGTTCTTCGATCCCGACACGATCTTCGTCACGGCCATCGGCCTCTACCAGATCTGGTCGGCCCAGTTCCAGGAGATCCGGAAGCCCTACACCTATTTCTGTTGCGGCCAGGCCGGGCCGTTGGGGTGGGAGGTGCCGGCCTGCATGGGCGTGAAGCTGGGCAAGCCGAACGCACAGGTGGTGGGGGTGGTGGGGGATTACTCCTTCCAATTCCTCCTCGGAGACCTGGCCACGGCCGTCCAGTACAATGTCCCCTACGTCCTGGTGATGCTCAACAACGGATACCTCTCGCTGATCCGGCAGCCCGAGAAGTACCTCTACGAGATGAACTATGCCGTGGACATCGGCTACGGGGACGGCTACGGCCCCGACTTCGTGAAGCTCATGGAAGCCTTCGGGGCCCTGGGTCGGCGCGTGATCAAGCCCGAGGAGATCAAACCCGCTCTGGCCTGGGCAATCGAGGAGTCCAACAACCGGAAGGTCCCAGCCCTGGTGGAGATCCGGGTGGATCGGGAGACCGACGCCGCCATGGGCGCTTCGATCGACAAGATCGTGGAGCGGGACCCGGTGATTGATCTCCCGGTGGAGGAGCCGGTCAAGGCGGCGGCGGTGCGGTAGCACGTCGCTGATCCAGTCAGATGGCGGAAGGGGCGCTCGTTTCTTTCGGATCCCCACTTCTCCGCTTGCCAATTCCCCTGACCTTTGGCTACCATGGCCCAGCATGGGCTCCCGGTTCCCCAGGGCATTCGGGTTGATGCGGGAAAGGGATCCTGCATGGGCCTGGCACAGAGGCGCTGTCCCCCATTGACCCGCGGCGAGATCGAGGCTTGGCGTGACCGGACCTTCCGCCGCCTGCCCCATCTGAAGGTCCGTGGAGAGCAGACTGCCCTGCGGTTCGTCAATGATGTCGGATTTTGCTTCACGCTGAGCGACTTCGGCTTGCCGGTGGCGAGCCTCTACGTGGCCGTCTGCGGGCGGCGCCACCCCCGCTGGCCCAAGCACACCCACCACGATCCGGAAATCGGCCTGACCTGGGACCTGAAGGATCGCCTGCCCGCCAAGCGTCTCACCTATTACGGCAAGCTGATCAAAGGAAAGCCGACGCTCGTCTCGCTGCGCCTGTTCCCCGCTTTCTACTCGCTGATCCGCGACGGGAAGGGCAGCGGAGACTACATCGTGGATTACCGCCAGGGCCGGATGAGCAGAGGGGCCGTCACCATCCTGGAGGCCCTGCACGAGGCGAGCCCTCTGGCCACTCCGGAGCTGCGCAAGGCGGTGACGATGCGCGAGTCTGACCGGACAGCCGAATTCGACCGGGCGATGGCGGAGCTGCAACGGGGCCTCTGGATCGTCAAGGTGGAGGAGGTGTACGACCCGGACTTCTACTATCGCTGGGACCTCCTGGATAACTGGCTCCCGGAAGAGGTCCAGGCGTCCCTCGATCTGCCGCGGGAGGAAGCGCTGGGGCACCTGGTGGCGACCTACCTCCGGAGCGCCGCCACATCCCAGGCACGTTTCCTGGCGGGTCTCTTCGGCCTGGCGGCGGGGGACGTGGAGGCCGCGCTGAAGGCATTGGAGGCGGCTGGACGGATCCGTCGGGATCAGCGCATCCAGAGGCTGCCGGGATCGTGGGTCGTTTGGACCGCCGACCAAAGAATCCGTAAGGCGTGAGGGGTAAGGCGTAAGGCGGGAGGCCTGACGCCTCACGCCTCCCGGAGAATAAGAGCCCGCCTTGATCCCAAGGTCATCGGGAGAATGTGAGATGGATGACTTGGTGAGAGCGGTGCTGGCGTTTCGCGATGAACGGGACTGGAAGCAGTTCCACAACCCCAAGGACCTGGCGATTTCCATCACCCTCGAGGCGGCCGAATTGCTGGAGCATTTTCAGTGGAAGACGGCTGCAGAGGTGGAGTCGCTCCTAGTCATCGAGGAAAACCGGCGGCGGTTGGGTGAGGAAATGGCGGACATTCTCATCTTCCTTGTGTCCCTGGCTGATGTGGTTGGCCTGGATCTCGTGGAGGCGGGGCGGGCCAAGCTGCGGGAGAATGCCGTCAAGTACCCGGTGGAGCGCGCCAAGGGCAATGCGAGGAAATACGATGAACTCGTCCCGTGACCGAGTCGGCTGGGGGAGTGTGATGGGCCTGGTGGTCTGCCTGGCCGTGGCCTGCGGCCGCGAGGGTGACCTGGAACCGCGGGTGGATCGGCTCCTGCGGGGGCAGGCGTACGCCGAGGCCCTCGACCTCGTCGCCGGGGAACTCCGGAAGCGACCGGAGGCCTGGCCCGTTCATGATCTCCGGGTCCGCGTGCTCCTGGCGGCCGGGCAGCCGGACGAGGCGTTGCGGGCCTATGTCGAGCGGTACACCCTCGGCGGCCACGACTCTCCCGGGTTGTTCCGGCAGATCGCGGTCGCCTTGCTGCAGGAAGGACTGGCGAGCCAGGACGGCCTCTTGCGGGCGCGCGCCGCCGCGGCGCTGTCGGGGCTGGGATCTGATGACCTGTTGCCCGTGTACCGGCAGGCCGTGGCACACCCGGATGGATCGGTGCGGGCCCTGGCGGTGCAGGGACTGGAAAACCTGTCGGGGGACGAGGCGGGACGGCTCCTGCGGGGAGCGCTGGCGGATCCGCAGGCTGAGGTCCGCGCCGCGGCCGCGGCGGCCCTTGCGGGGCGTGAGGACGCCGCGGCGCGGGAGGCGCTGGAGCGCGCCTTGCTCGATTCCGTCCAGGCGGTAAGGGTCCGCGCGGCGGTGGCATTGGGGCGGCAGGGCCAACCGGCGGCCGTCAGGGTCTTGACACGGCTCCTGCGGGATCCCGACGATTCGACCCGCATGCAGGCGGCAGAGGCCTTGGGCCATCTTGGCATGCGAGAGGTTGTCCCCGCCCTGCTCCCGCTTCTTCAGGATGCGAACCCCTACGTGCGGATCTATGGGGCCGAAGCGCTGGCGCGTCTGGGGGACTCCCTCGGAAGGGAAACGCTGCATCGGGCCCTCCGGCATCCAAATCGGTCGGTGGCCCTCTACGCGGCGGAGGCCTTCTCGAACCTGGGCGATGCGTCCGGCGGGCCGCGCCTGGTGGAGGCACTCTCGCCCGGCATGGACCTCTCGGCGCGTCTGTACGCGGCCTGGACGCTGGCGAGATTGGGTGACCTCCGCGGCGGGCCGATCCTGGACGAGCTTCTCCAGCATGAGGAGATGCAGGTGCGCATGCAGGCCACCTGGACGCTGGGGCAGATGGGGGACGGCGCGGGGATCGCGTCGCTCAAGCGGGCGCTCACGGATCCGGCGCGGCCGGTGCGCCTGCAGGCGGCGTGGGCGCTGGCCACGAAGCTTGGCGGGAACAACGGCACAGGGCGGGTCGGCGGATAGGACGTGGAAACTGGAAACTGGAAGCTGGAAACTGGAAGCTGGAAGATGGGGCTTGAAGGGTGCAAACGCGACCATCCGCTGACGCCCAGTTCCTAGTATCCAATTTCCAATTTCCAGTTTCCAATTTCCAGTTTCCAGTGTCCAATTTCCTGTTTGTGGCCAACGGGTGATTGACCAAGGCAGCCGTAGACTGGGCGACTGGCCGGGGGAGTCTACCGAGCCAAAATGCAATTTCGAATGTCGAATTTCGAATGTCGAGTTCTCGGAAGGGTTCTGAGTGTCAGCGTTGTGTGCGTGCTCCTCGCCTCCTGCGCGCGCCCGCCGGTGCGCCCGGTCAGTCTCGGGACCGGAGAGACCGGGCTGGCCTCGTGGTACGGGCCGGAGTTCCACGGGAGGCCGACCTCCAGCGGGGAAGTGTATGACATGTACCAGCTCACGGCGGCCCACCGGGAGCTGCCCTTGGGCACCTGGGTCATGGTCACCAACCTTCACAATGGGCGATCGGTGGAGCTTCGGGTGAACGATCGTGGCCCGTTCGTCCCGGATCGAATCCTGGACGTTTCGTATGGGGCAGGACGGCTCCTGGGCATGATCGGCCCCGGCGTCATCCCGGTCCGGGTGGTGGTGACGCGCCGGGTGCTAGGCGATGGCGCGGAGCCGACCCCCCTGACGGCCCGCTACACGGTCCAGCTCGGTTCATTTGTCTCGGAGGGCAACGCGAGGGATCTGGCCCACAGCCTGGTCGGAAGCTTCCCGGATGTGGAAGTAGTGCGCCGGGCGATCGGCGGGGATGTGTACTATCGGGTCCGGATCGGAAACCTGGACCGCCGGGCCGAGGCCCTGGCCCTGGCAGAGCGCCTGGCGGCGCGCGGCCTGAGCGTCCTGATCCTGGAACGCGACCGGTGAACATTTGTGTCGAAATTGTCTGACGCCCGGCCGGAGGGGGAGTTTCTGCTTGACACGCTTTCGGAGCCCATGATAGGGTCCGCCCGCCTGCAATCAAGAAATCACAAGCGCCCCCTGGTTCCCTTGCCGGTTTCAGCTTGACCTTCCGTGTCCTCTTCGACGGGAGCCGTGTCGTTCGTTCTGGGGGCGAAGCCGGTTTCCCGGTGAGATCTTTCGGCGCAAGGAGGCGGTGATGGCCAAGCAATTCTACACGGTCCTGATCCTGCCAGATGCGACCTCACCCGCCCGGAAGTTCCATATCACCAAGCCCATCGTCACTGCCGTTTCGTCGGCGGTGGCGGTCTCGGTCCTGGCCTTCGGCTTCTTCCTGTATCAGTACGTGAACCTGAACGTCCGGATGCTGGAGCTGAAGCAGCTTCGCCGGGAGGCCAGCGACCGGAACCTCCTGGCGGCCAAGGTCAGCCAACTCGAGGGGGAGCTGGTGCGCTTGCGGGATCTGGATCGGAAGCTGCGCGTCGTCGCCGGGCTCGATGCGGGCGACGAGCAGAGGCCGACGTTGGCACAGGGGGGGGCCGAAATGCTGAGCCGGACCGCCCTCCTGGACGCAGTGCACAGGGGAACGGGTCGGCTGGCCGAGTGGGTGAACCGCGACCTGGAGGTCCTGGGGCAGGAGATCACCTCCCGGGAACGGAGTTTCCGCGAGTTGAAGACCCTGCTGGAGGAGAAACGGTCGGTTCTGGCCTCGACGCCGACCATCTGGCCGACCAAGGGCCTGGTCACGGCCGGGTATGGCTACCGGCAATCGCCCTTCACGGGACAGCGGGAGATGCACGAGGGAATTGATATCGCTGCCCCCCACGGGACCGCCATCGTGGCCACGGCCGACGGGATCGTGTCCTTCTCCGGTCCCCTGGCCGCCTTCGGGAATGTGGTCTTCATCAACCATGGGCATGGATTCACGACGTTCTACGCCCACACCAGCAGCAACCGGGTGAAGGAAGGGCAAAAGATCAAGCGGGGTGAGGTCATTGCCTCCGTGGGGACCACGGGCCGGACCACCGGGCCGCACGTCCACTACGAGGTTCAGGTCAGCGGGACCACGGTGAATCCGCTGAAGTACATCGTGGACCCGTCGGGAGCGAAATTCGCCAGCGAGGGTGAGACCGGCGGCCAATCATAAACGGTCCAATCTCGGCCGGGATCTTGGCAAGAGCCCCGGGCTTTCCGCCCGGGGCTTTGTTTTTGTGTGTCCCGGCTGCGATGCCCACTCCCCGGCGCCTGCCCCGGGGAACGCAGGTGACGGCCTTCGACTCCCGCGCGAGGTGACGCCGAAGGGGGCTCCGGGGGCGGGGCCGAGGGGACGGGCTCCGGGAATAGGATTGCTGCCCCTCCGTTTGTCTGTTACCATACCCCGTCAGGACGTTCCGGATTCGGAAGGATGGGCGTTTCCACATGTTCAAGTACCTGATCCAGAAGATCGTCGGGACCAAGAACGAGCGGGAACTGGCGCGGCTCCGTCCGAGGGTCCAGGCCATCAATGCCCTCGAGCCCGAGGTCCAGCGCCTGAGCGATGCGGACTTCCGGGCCAGGACGGCCCAGTTGCGGGAGCGGGTCGCCGGGGCCGCCGCCGACGGCGACGGGGACATCAGCGCCATACTGGACGAGATCCTGCCGGAGGCGTTCGCCCTCTGCCGGGAAGTCGGCCGGCGCGTCCTCAACATGCGGCACTTCGACGTCCAGCTCATCGGCGGCATGGTCCTGCACGAGGGCAAGATCGCCGAGATGGCCACGGGTGAGGGAAAGACCCTGGTGGCCACCCTGCCGGTGTACCTGAACGCCCTCACCGGCCGGGGGGTTCATGTCGTCACGGTCAACGACTACCTGGCCAAGCGGGACACCCAGTGGATGGGGCCCATCTATCATGCCCTGGGACTCTCGGTGGGTGTCCTTCAGCACGAGGCCTCCCACCTGTTCGATCCGACGGTGCGCGCCGCCGACATGCGGATGGCGAACCTTCGGCCCTGCACCCGCCAGGAGGCCTACCGGGCGGACGTCACCTACGGGACCAACAGCGAGTTCGGATTCGACTATCTCCGCGACAACATGAAATTCTCGGCGGCGGAGTACGTCCAGCGTGAGCTGCACTACGCCATCGTGGACGAGGTGGACAACATCCTGATCGACGAGGCCCGGACCCCGCTGATCATTTCGGGCCCCTCGGAGGAATCCACCGACAAATACTACACGATCGACCGGATCATCCCGCGCCTCCGGCGGGCGGCCACCATCACCAGCGGCAAGCTGCACGAGATCGAGGCCACCGCCACCGGCGACTACATCGTGGACGAGAAGGCCAGGACGGTGGCCCTGACCGAGACCGGCGTGCTTACCGTGGAGAAGCTGCTGGGGATACGAAACCTCTACGAACCCGCCAATATCGACATCGTGCATCACGTCCAGCAGGGCCTGCGCGCCCACAGCCTGTACAAGCGGGACGTGGAGTACGTGGTGAAGGACGGCGAGGTCATCATCGTGGACGAGTTCACCGGCCGGCTGATGCCCGGGCGCCGGTGGAGCGACGGCCTGCATCAGGCGGTGGAAGCCAAGGAGAAGGTGAAGATCGAGCGGGAGAACCAGACCCTGGCCTCCATCACGATCCAGAACTACTTCCGCATGTACGCCAAGCTGGCGGGCATGACCGGAACGGCCGATACCGAGGCGGCGGAGTTCGCCCAGATCTACAACCTGGACGTGATGGTCATCCCGACCAACCGGCCGTTGATCCGCGAGAACCACAATGACGTCGTCTACAAGACGCACCGGGAAAAACTGAACGCGGTGGCCGACGAGATCGCGGAGCTGTACAAGATCGGCCGCCCGGTCCTGATCGGCACGACCTCCATCGAGAAATCCGAGGCGCTCTCGGCGCTGCTCAAGCGGCGGGGGATCCCCCACCAGGTCCTGAACGCCAAGCCCATGTACGCGGAGCGCGAGGCGGAGGTCGTGGCCCAGGCCGGGCGCCTCAAAGCGATGACCCTCTCCACCAACATGGCCGGACGCGGGACGGATATCCTCCTGGGGGGCACCCCGAAGTTCCTGGCGACCGACCTCGTGCGCCGGGGGGAGGTGAGTCGGGAGGGGCTGGACCCGGCCGAGTACGCGCAGGTGCTGGGCGAGGTCCGGGACATGCAGCGATACGGCCTGCTGGAGATCGACGACCCGGAGAGCTACGCCGCCGCCCTGGCGCGGGTGCGGAAGCAGACCGAGGCCGAGCACACGCAGGTGGTCGGACTGGGCGGCCTGCACATCCTGGCGACGGAGCGCCACGAGGCCCGGCGCATTGACAATCAGCTCCGGGGCCGCGCCGGCCGCCAGGGCGATCCGGGATCGTCCCGGTTCTACCTGTCGCTGGAGGATGACCTGCTGCGCCTCTTCGCCCAGGAGCGCATCGCCAAGATCATGGACAAGCTGGGCATGCAGGAGGGGGAGCCCATCGAGCATCCCTGGGTGACCCGGGCCATCGAGACCGCCCAGAAGCGGGTGGAGGCTCACAACTTCGAAATCCGCAAGCACCTCCTCGAGTACGACGATGTGATGAACACGCAGCGCAAAATCATCTACGGCGAGCGCCGGCAGCTCCTGGAAGGACAGGACATCCGGGAGGTCATCGAGGGGATGCTGGAGGAGGCCCTGGATGGCATCCTGGTCCTGTACACCAACGAGGAGACCTACCCGGAGGAGTGGGACATGGTCGGCCTGGCGGAGGCGGTGAAGCGCCAGTTCGACCTGCAAGTCTCCTGGACGAAGGAGGAGACCGAGGCCCTCACGCCCGCCCTCCTCAAGGACGATCTCCTTCAGAAGATCCAGGGCGCCTACCGGGCCAAGGAGGCCCAGGTCGGCACCGACATGATGCGCTACCTGGAGCGGATGATCCTGCTCCAGGTGGTGGACTCGCAGTGGAAGGACCACCTGCTGGCCATGGACCACCTGAAGGAAGGGATCGGCCTGCGGGGCTACGGTCAGAAGGATCCGCTCATCGAGTACAAGCGCGAGGGCTTCGAGATGTTCGAGGCCATGGAGGCGCGCATCGCCAAGGAGGCCGTCGAGTACCTGATGAAGGTCCAGGTGGCGGTGGAGCCGCAGGCGGTCGCCCAGGCCGCCGACCTGTCAGAGCGGCCCCTGGCGCTTCCCGGCGACGGACGCCGCCGTCGCGAGCGCGAGGCACCCCCCAGCCGGAGCCTGCGGCCCGCGGCCGCCCCCGCCGTGGCGGCCCCCCGGGCCAAGATCGGCCGGAACGAGCCCTGTCCCTGCGGCAGCGGGAAGAAGTACAAGAAATGTTGCGGGGCCTAGGAGCAGGAGGCCGTGGGGCGGGAGATAGATTTCCTGGAAACTCTCTCTCCCCGGGAATCGGACCGATTGCGCGTCTGGGCCTGGATCGAGAAAGGGATCGTCACCTCATTTGTAGTGCAATACGAAGCCATGATTGAGGGGCGGTGGCATCCTGTTGTCCGGTATGATACCGCCCACGGATTTGCGCATAGAGACCTGATGCATCCCAAGGGCGCCCCGGAGAAACAGCCGATCGCTGTCGCCGACCTGAATTCGGCGTTCACGTTTGCGATCCGGGATGTCAGGGTCCTCTGGAAACAATACCGCGCAGGCTACGAGCAGGAGCTGAGTCGTGGAGCATGAAGAGATCGTCAAGCGGAATCTGGAACTGATGAACGATTTCATGCAGGTGGCCTTTAAGGATGTGTCTCTGCTAGAGCGCATCCCGCGTGGCGCCCAAGTTGTGATCCTACCCGACGACGACCCCGAGCTTCGTGCCATCAATGAAGGGATGGCTGCGCGGATGGTCCAGCGCGGGGAACAGGTGGTGGTAATCCGCATGGAGCGGCCGGCCAAACCCCGGATCGAGATGGAGTTGCTGTCGGCGTAGGGAGGACCGGAGGCCGACAGGTGTAGGAGGTTGAACTCAACCGTTCGGACGTCACGGGAGTAGGGTTAGTGCGTGATAGGTTCAGCTTCCCAGGGGCATAGCGAGGGGGGAACGCATCGTTCCCCCCATTTTCTTTGGCACGGGCCTGATTGAGTCGGGAGGGCCGACCGAACCGACGCGGGAGGAGTCATGCTGACGGTTGCCGGAATCCAATTGGCCTGCGGGGCGGACCCGGAGGAGAATCTCGCCCGGGCGCTGGATCTCGCCCGGATCGCCGTGGAGCGGGGGGCCAAGGTCCTCTGCTTCGCCGAGTGCTTCGCCTGGCCCTGGTTTCCGCGCAAACCGGTGGAGGCGAACCGCAAGTTGGCCGTTGCCGTCCCCGGCCCCCTGACCCAGTCCCTGCAACTCTTTGCCGAGGAGAGACAGGCGGTCGTGCTGGCCCCGATTTTCGAGTCCGGGGACGACGCCGCCCAGTACAATACCACGGTGGTGATTGATGCCAGCGGCGCCATCCTGGGCGTGTACCGCAAAAACCACATTCCAGAACTCCCGAACTACCAGGAGCGGTTCTACTTCCGGCCAGGGAACCTCGGCTTTCCGGTCTTCCGGACACGGTACGCGACGATCGGCGTGCAGACGTGCTGGGACAACTTTTTCCCGGAGGGGGCGCGGGCCCTGGCGGTGAAGGGCGCCGAGATCCTCTTCTGTCCGACGGCCTGCTCCACCCTCCCTGGCGCGGCGAAGTGGGAGCGGGCCATCGTCGGCCACGCGGTCTATAATTCCCTCTTCGC
This sequence comes from Candidatus Methylomirabilota bacterium, assembly GCA_016209725.1. GTDB lineage: Bacteria > Methylomirabilota > Methylomirabilia > Methylomirabilales > 2-02-FULL-66-22 > 2-02-FULL-66-22. The sequence goes on from JACQVO010000113.1 coordinate 11,129, forward strand.
GTTCCGGGTGAACCGGGTCGGCACCGAGGGCGCCATGACCTTCTACGGGCAGAGCTTCTGCGTGGATCCCAACGGCGATTTCGTCACCGAGGCGGCGGGGAGCGACGAGGGGGTGGTCCTGGCGGACCTGGACCTGGATCGGATCAAGCTCGTGCGGGACGACTGGACCTTCTTCGCCGAGCGGCGGCCGGGGATCTATAAGGATCTCGTCTAGGCGTGAGGCGGGAGGGGTGAGGAGGTAGGGACTGGGAAAATCTGCATGCGACTACACAGGGGGGGTGATGAGCGTCCCAGTGGTGGCTGCCCCGATCATTCGCGAGGTCAGGCTGCGGCTGTTTGGACGGCGAACGGCAGCTTGCTGAGCGTCAGTTCCTTCAGTGCCACCTTCTGGCTGGCGTTGTCTATGTCGATGCCCACCAGGTTGCCAGCCTCATCGTAATCCAGTACGATCCCCTCCGATATCTCCCGGCTCTCCTTGCTCGGTTTCTCCGACAGATCAATGTAGAGGGAATCGGTGTCCGGATAGTAGCTGAGTCTCATGGCTTGAATCCTCGGTCAGGGAAAGCGTTGTGAATCGTGATCTTATCCTCCAGCGTGACCACCCTCAGCACGCGGCCCTCAAGCTCTTCAATTCGCCCCCAAAACCGATAACGGTTCTTCTCTTGGGGCTCGCTTCGTATCGGATTCTCCAGCACCCGGATGCACCACTCTTTCTTGAGGTATGGGCGCTTTCGCAGTACTTCATTCTCGAAGTAAGCGGTGAACTTGTAGGGCATCACGCGCTAGATGATACCTTCTTTCCTGCCGAATCGCCAGCGCAACCAGACCTCCACCCCCGCGCCTCCACCGCATGCAGCTTCCGACCCCCGCCGGGCCAGAAAGCCCTTGCGGTCTTCACGGCTCCGAACGATCCTGGCCGTCAATCCCCCCGCCGATGCCGCGGGAGAGCATCCGCGGCGCATCCGGCCCTGCCTGCCGCGGTAGGATGTCGGCCCATCTTCTCTGCTGACAGTCATCCGGGACGTTGCTTCCGAGTGTTCTTTTCTGTCTCACCTGCCTTGAGCAGCCGATCCCACCGCCCCCGGTTGGCGTGTCCGCGCTGCGCGGCCCGGTAGACCGCCGGGGGGCGCACC
>JACQVO010000119.1 GCA_016209725.1 Candidatus Methylomirabilota bacterium
CCGGCGCCCCGTGGACCGCGGGGAACCGGCCGCTGACCTGAACGGCGCGGGGCACCAGTGCCGCCGGGATCGGGCGCATCGTCACCACCAGGGGACCGCAGAAGGCCCCGGCCGGGACGCAGGCCACCGATGTGAGGAACATCGAGACGTTCTTCCCCTCCTCGATGTGGCGGACCGGGACCCCGGCCTGGAGCAGCGCCGTTTCGAACGAGAAGCTGCAACCGAGCAGGAACGCGACGAGATCCCGTGTCCATACCGCCTTGAGGTCGGCCACCTCTTCGACGAGCTTTCCGTCGCGGTAGATCCGATACCTGGGGATGTCGGTCCGAAGATCCGCCCCCGGGGCCGAGAGCCTGGGCTCAGGCGATCCGGTATCCGTCACCTCGATCACCGGGCACGGCTTCGGGTTCCGCTGGGCGAAGAGGAGGAAATCGTAGGCGACCTCGCGCGGCAGGACCACCAAGTTCGCCTGAACGTATCCCGGCGCCAACCCGGCCGTCGGCTTGCGCCACTGGCCTTGACGAATCATCATCCGGGCCTCAAGACCGGTCGTCATGCTCGGCATGTTCTGGTACGCCCCCATGTTGCCCTACCCTTCATCCACATCGGTGGACCCGCCCTTTGAACCAATCGCCTCCTGGATGTCGGCGCCGGCTCTTGAGAAGCCGTAGCCGAATCGTGAAGCGGGTACCCAGGGATTGGTCTTCTCGGACTCCTGGTAATCCTCTGGTTACGGAATGGGAGGATTCGCGAAACGGTTGACTTGAAGTACGACTACCTTTACAGTACCGGCCGCATTACTGTCAATTCATGCTTGTGTCCTGAATGGGTTTGAAGGACAGGTTTTGCTTGGCGCGCTTTGAAACCTTTACATAGGCTCCGCTCGATAGGTCGGGATGACCGATGATTCATCCACGGCTACCCCAAAGCCTCAGAAGGCCTGACGGATGGGATCCTTCCATTCCTTTGCCCAAGGGCCTGACCATCGCTCACCTGAAGAAGGCGCGCGAATACCTCCAGCGAGAACTGAATGGCCTTGTAGAGGTGTACGAGGAGCAGGCGAATGTCTTCAGCGGCCTTGTGGGCATTTACGGAGCGAGGGCCCTGGACGCGTTCAGCCCATATGAGAAGCACCGCCACAAGGACCTCGCCCAACAACGATTCCCCGACCTGCGACACAAATCGGCGGGACCGAAGCCCCCACCCAGCCTTTCTTTGGAATCCAAGGGAAGCAAACGGCCCTGGGAACTCCAATCCCACTATGACCATCCGGGCTGGTATATCGTCTGGCGTTACCTTGTCGACGAAACGGAGACCATCGAGCCGGGGTTGAAAGTGGTCGTGTGGCGCATTGATGTGGCCTTCCTGGAAAAGAAGGACTGGAAGTACGAGGCAAGCACAGCAGGAGCGGGTGGCGGCGGACGGACGCACACTTTCGGGATTCGGAACGCAGCGAAGGTTTTCAGAGAGAAATCACTTTAGCTGTCTTGGCCCCCGCTTCGAGTCACTTCTCCGCCTGTTTGGAGCCGCTTCACGTGGTGCGGTTCCTCCCCCGTTCCCATTCGCACCCTCAAAGCGGTGCCATTCCACCTGAAGCGCGGCCAACTTTGGGATGGCACGCTTTGCGAGCTTTACGAACTCTGGATCGAGCTCCACACCGATTGATTCGTACCCCACCGCCTCTGCCGCAGCCAGCGTCGAGCCGCTTCCCATGAAGGGGTCGAGGACAACCCCTTTCCCTAGTGGTAGGGCCCCCCAGACAATCTGGCGCATGAACCGTTGCGGCTTGAGTGAGGGGTGCGGCGCGATTCCCACTTCGAGATCCGGTGGAGTTTCACTTCGCAGGACGTCAGGAAAAGGCTGGCCGCCAGGAGTCCTCCGGAGGCCACCCGTCGCCCATTTTCGGAGGTTCTCCGAAACTCTTTGTTCAGAGATGGGCTTCCTGAAAAGCAACCACGGCTCGTAGCAGCTTCGAGGCATCACGGAAATGTCTGGGAATTCTCTTTCCGCATTCTTGGGCCTGTCCCCTCCTCGAAGGGTCCTCACTAACCGAACGATTTCCCCGCGCCGTTCGAGCCCCGCGGCCAGCAGGCCTTGACAAAGGTACGGGGAAACCAGGGGGTTGGATGCGATGAAGATTGCCCCGCCCGGGACGAGAACCTTGTGAACACGCCCGCCCCATTCCTCAAAGAAAACGCGAATGCCGTTCAGTTCTCTTCGGGATAAGACTGTGAAGCGTGGAAGGGGCTTACGCTCCGCGCCGCCAATACTTGGTGGGATTCGCCACACTCCTCCCCGGCCGGCACGCATCTTCTCCATCTGGGTCCTGCTGTATTCAAGTAGCCCAAACGGAGGATCCGTGACAACGGCATGAATCGAATTGGGGTCCCTCTCCCCCAGCCAGGCAAAGCAGTCACCGTTCACAATCTCGTAACCCATGTCCCCACCCATTTTCGCGCGTTCGCCCTCATGAGTCCACGGCGAACTCGGCGGGCACTCTACCCCCGGGACGAAGTCAACCGAGACTTCCTTCGAGCTGACAAATATTCCGCCAGTGCCTCCTGAACCACTTGGGTTACCGACTTGTCGGCGTCGATTGCGTAATGTTGGACTTCTTTGACAAAGTCTTCCGGCAATCGAACCTGCAGGGGCCTATCTCTTTCTCTCTCGCCGCTCTTGACTTTGTTCGCCATCTGACTCCTCTAGGTTACTTGGTTGAAATCATGAATACATGCAACCAGGAAACCTGTCAAGCTCTATTTCCGACAAACCGTCGCCGACCCGACGAGTTGCTTTCTCCGATCTCTAGTGCAGATCAGTAGCGACTTCAGGCGAAACCTTCGTCCCACATAGCGGACCGTCCACTGAAAGGCATTGGCCCCCAGTGGCTTTCGTGGTACTGTTTTTTGCCACGAATCCGAACATCTGACACCCGACACGAACAGGACACCATGAATCGGGAAGAACTGCTGAGGTTGCTGAGGCAGATTCGCACTGGCAAAATGACTCCCGAGAAAGCGGTGGAGCGCCTCCGCCATCTCCCCTACGAGGATCTCGGCTTCGCCCGCATGGACAACCATCGCGCCATCCGGCAGGGGTTCCCCGAGGTCATCTTCTGCGAGGGGAAGACGGTTGACCAGGCCGCCACGATCGCGCGACGGAGTTTGGAGCGGCACGGCATGCTCCTGGCCACCCGTGCCTCCCGGGAGATTTTCACCGCCATAAAGACCAAGGTCCCCCGGGCGATCTACCACCCACTCAGCCGCGCCATCGTGGTCAAGCCCGTCCGCCCCGCTCCTCCGATTGGCCGGGTCCTGGTCCTGAGCGCCGGCACGTCCGATATCCCGGTAGCCGAGGAGGCGGCGGTGACCGCCGACCTCTTGGGGAGCCGGGTGGAGACCCTGTACGACGTCGGGGTGGCCGGGCTCCATCGCATCCTGGACAAGCGGGCGGCCTTGGACGCGGCGCGTGTCCTCGTGGTGGTCGCAGGGATGGACGGCGTGCTGCCCTCCGTCGTGGGCGGCCTGGTGGACAAGCCGGTGATCGCGGTCCCGACCAGCATCGGCTATGGCGCAAGCTTTCAGGGCCTGGCGGCGCTGCTCACCATGCTGAACTCCTGCGCGGCGGGGGTGGCGGTCGTGAACATCGACAACGGGTTCGGCGCGGGCGTCCTGGCGCATCGGATCAACGTCATGGGCGACAGCGGAGAACAGAGAGCCGACAGCGATAGCGACAGGGACAGCGGATCCCGGAAGAGGAAAAGGCCCCGGTAGTGTACTCTCTCAGAAATGGCTTCACAGCAGCCCCGTTCGGGCTGAGCTTGTCGAAGCCGTTCGGCTCAGGTCACGACGAAGACCGGATTCCGCACCCTTCGACACGCCTGCCCTGAGTCGCGTTGCACCCTTCGACAAGCTCTCAGGGCGAACGCAGTCGAAGGGCTCAGGGTGAACGGAATTGTAAAGGAGTCTGGGAGTCACCACAGTAGTCTTTTAGCTGTCGCTATCCCTGTCGCTGTCGAAACCATCCAAGAGCAATGCGGGCAGCGACCCGGATACCCCTAACCAGAGGAGAGGCGTTTCACCCATGCGCATCGGCTATTTCGACTGCTTCAGCGGCGTCAGCGGGGACATGATCCTGGGGGCCCTGGTGAATGCCGGCCTGGCGGTGGAAGAACTGCAAACGGCCATCTCCGGCCTCGGCGTCCCGGGCATCCAGCTTTCCGCGGAGCAGGTGAAGCGGGGCCCGTTCGTGGGGACCCGGGTCCACGTGCGGACCGATGAGCACGGGCAGCCGCACCGGCGCCTCCCGGACATCGAGGCGATCCTGGAGAAGGCGGCGATCCCGCCCCCCGTTCGGGCCGACGCCAGGCGGATCTTCCGCCGTCTGGCGGAAGCCGAGGCGACGGTCCACGGCACGACGCCCGACCGGATCCACTTCCACGAGGTGGGGGCCCTGGATGCCCTGGCGGACGTCGTCGGGGCGGCATGGGGGATCAGCCGCCTCGGTCTTGCGCAGATCCACGTCTCGCCCATCAACCTCGGCGGGGGATTCGTTCAAGCCGCCCACGGGAAGATGCCGGTGCCGGCTCCGGGCACGGCCGCCCTCCTAGCCGGCGTCCCTGCCTACGGCAGCGAGATTGCCATTGAACTCACCACCCCCACGGGGGCCGCCATCCTCACCACTCTAGCGACCGGCTACGGGCCCATGCCGTCCATGACCCTCCGGCGCGTGGCCTACGGGGCGGGCCAGCGCGACCTCGCGGAGCAGCCCAATCTCCTTCGCCTGATGATCGGGGAGCTGTCAGGCGACCTGGACCGCGACCAGGTGACCGTCCTGGAGGCGACCATTGACGACATGAACCCGCAGTTCTTCGAGCCCCTCATGCATCGCCTGTTCGAGGCCGGGGCGCTGGACGTCTTCCTCTCGCCCGTCATCATGAAGAAATCGCGGCCCGGCACCACGCTGACCGTCCTGGCGGAGGCGGGCCTCGCCGAGCGCTGCGCCGCCCTGATCCTGACCCACAGCACCACCTTCGGCGTCCGTGCCCACACCGCCACGCGGTGGAAGCTGGCTCGGGACATCATCACTGTGACCACGCCTCATGGACCCGTGCGGGTCAAACGCGGCCGGTCCGGCGACCGGATCACGATCGTTTCACCGGAATACGAAGATTGCCGGCGACTGTCCCTGGCCACGGGCGTCCCCATCCAGGTGATCCATGACGAGGCGCGCCAGGCCGCCAGTCGGGAGGGGGACACCGGGGCCGAGGTTCCCGGTGATCCCGAGGGGTAACCGATGGCCACGGCCGAATCCCTTCGCCACGTCCTGACCCAGTTCGAAGTTGCCGCCGAACGCCTCGGTCTTGACGCCGGCCTGCGCCGGCGCCTCCTGGCCTGCGAACGGGCGCTGATCGTCTCCGTCCCCACCGTCAGGGACGACGGTCAACTCCAGGTCTTCACCGGCTATCGCGTCCAGCACAACAATACGCTCGGGCCGGCCAAGGGAGGCGTTCGCTATCATCCCGACGTCACCCTGGATTCCATGACGGCCCTCGCCATGCTCATGACTTGGAAGTGCGCTCTCATGGGCCTGCCGTACGGGGGAGCCAAAGGCGGCATCGCCTGCGATCCGCGGACCATGTCCCGGCGGGAGCTGGAGCGGATGACCCGCCGCTACACCACCGAGATCTTCCTGATCATCGGTCCCGACATGGACATCCCCGCCCCCGACATGGGCACCGACGAGCAGATCATGGCTTGGATGATGGATACCTACAGCATGCAGCGCGGGGTGACAGTGCCCGGCGTGGTCACGGGGAAGCCGTTGCTCCTGGGAGGCTCTCTGGGCCGACGCGAGGCGACGGGACGGGGCGTCTACTACGTCGCCGTGGAGGCGGCGAAGGTGCTCGGTGTCACGCTGGAGGGGGCCCGGGTTGCCATTCAAGGTTTCGGCAACGTGGGACGGACGGTGGCACAGCAGCTCAAGCAGGAGGGGTGCCGGATCGTGGCGGTGACCGGCTCACGCGGCGGACGCTTCCAGGCCGATGGTCTCGACTTGGACCGCCTGCTGGACTACGTCGCGGGTGGTGCCCGGCTGGAGGAGTGCCCGATCGGCGACCGGATCACCAACGCGGAGCTCTTCGGCCTCCCCTGTGAGATCCTGGTCCCCGCGGCCATCGGTGGCCAAGTCAATGAGGCCAACGCTGACCGGATCCGCGCCCGCATTCTGGTGGAGGGGGCCAACGCGCCCACCACCCTCGAGGCCGACGCGATCCTGCGCGAGCGCGGCGTCCTAGTCATCCCGGACATCCTGGCCAATGCGGGGGGTGTGACTGTCTCGTACTTCGAGTGGGTCCAGGACCTGCAGTTCTACTTCTGGTCCGAGCGGGAGATCAACCTGCGCCTGCGGGAGATCATGAGTCAGGCATTCCAGCGCGTCCAGGCCGCCGCCGAGCAGCACGCGGTTGACCTTCGCACCGCCGCCCTGATCCTGAGCGTGCAGCGGGTGGCACAGGGGCACCGCCTGCGGGGACTCTATCCGTAACGCGGCCGCCGTCAAGGCCCACCTCTCCGCCCGCGTCCGCGAGGAGCGTGTCACCTTCGAGATTCAGGATCAGCATCCCATCTGGCGCCGCCTCGGCTGATGCCTGCCAGATAGTTGGCACACGCCCGGTCAAATGCATGGGGGTAGTGTGTGCAGCGGATGTCCGTTTGCGGAATCGATCGCAGCCGCTGGTTCGAGAATAGCGGGACCAATTCCTCTAGATCCCAGTCCCAGCGTCCTCTCTTCGCACCAGCCTTCGAGCCGTATGCCCACCCCCACCGCAGGCCAGCGACGGACTCGGGAAGCTCCCGTCTTTCAGTCCCCGCCCAGTGGGCTATGGAGTGATTTCGTACCGTCCATAAGCGTTCAATGAAGTCGGGTCGCCTCGGGGGCTTGTCGTGCTTGAGCTTGAGACCGAGTTTTCTGTTCAGGTCATTCAACTCACTATAAACAAATCTCATTGCCCGCAAGCTGGGAGGCCCGACATCCATCATACAAGTCACCACGAACCGCAACGCAATCCCAAGAAAGACGTCACCGCAGTTTCGGATTCGCGCATCACACTAACCGGCCGCCCGCCTGCGGGTGGTCCGGGTTGCGCGCGGAGCGCGAACTCGAGAGTGGGCTTCAACATAGGCATCCAGCAGACGCCGGATCATGCGCTGGTATTGAGTGTTGCGTTTCTCAGCCTCGGCTCTGAAGAACTCGACGCTCTTCTTGCTCAGGGCAATGGTGACTTTGACACCTTCTTCGCGAAACGCGAGTTCATCGGGAGAGGGGAGAAAGTCAGGGATGACCTTGAGATCGCCCAACGGCTCATCGGTGTATCTTATTTTCGCGCTCATAGATTGCTTTTCCTTTCCGCCAGTAACCGGCGCCAAGTATGCGGAGCACACCGCTGCGGTACGTGAATCGAACAGTGAGAATCCCGCCGCCGACTTGCCCGAAGCAGTAATAGCGCCTCTCTTCCTCGCTGTGGGACAGGTCTTCGGCAATCACGCGGTGTGAATCAGCAAAGGCGTATTGCGCCTCAGCGAACGAGACGCCGTGTTTCTCTCGATTCGTGAGATCGTTTTCCGGATCCCACTCGAACCGCACCGTGCTCATCGAGTCACATTAGCACACGCCGCAAGAGAATGCCATATAACTATATGGCTGCTTGTATGGGCACTGGACACGTCTCTCGTTGCGGGACATCAGCCTGCGGGCCGCGGCGGGAGCCTTCCTGGATGGCTCACCACGTTACGGGCCCGCGCGAATCAGCCGCGCCAGGTAGTGTCCCTCTTCCTCCTGCCAGGTGACCTGGCACGACCAGCCCGACTTCATCGCCCGCTCGTCCAGAAGCTTCGAATCCAGGAACAACCACGACAGGGGCGGGCCCTTTTCCCCCTTGTACTCCAGCCGGAACCGCATCTCGCCGATGTATCGCCCGGCGCGCCGGGCGCCCCGGGGTGAAGCCGACGCCTCGGGGCCCTCGGTCCAGTCGGGGTCGTAGGAGTCCAGAAGGATCTGTCCATCAGGTGAGAGCAGACGATGCACCTCACCCAGGAATCGGTCCAGGCCGGCGAGGTCGCCCACCACCCCGATGCCGTTCATCATCAGGAGGAGCGTGTCGAAGGGCCCTCCCTGGAAGTGGAAAAGGTCGGCGCAGCGCACGTCCTTGACGCCCCGCTTCCGCATGACCTCAACCGCCTCGGGGGCGATATCAATGGCGCACACCGGGAGGTCCCGCTCCTGAAGCGCGAGGGCGTGGCAGCCCGCCCCGGCGCCCGCGTCCAGCACTCGGCCCCGGCACAGGTCGAGGGCGGCCTCTTCCAGCGCGGAGAAGTCCGCCGGACCCCGGAAGAAGACGCTGATGGGGACGACCTCCGTCTCCCCGTCATCGCCGTGGACGACGATTTTGGCGGAGGTGTCCCCATGGAAGTAGTCCAGCAGGGCCATCCCGTGCGGCGTCCAGGGCGCGGTGCTCATCGACTCACCTCGCCTGCCCGTTCCCCCCTGATAGCCTGATCGCCGGGTTGCCAACTCGCCTGATCTCACTGCCCCACGCCGTCCCTCCGCACCTCCACCTGCGCCACCCGCTCCCAGAGCTTCACCAGGGCACTGGCATTCTCGTCGGCCAGCCCGCTCGCCTTGGCTACGTCGAGCACATTGAGCAGACTGTTCACCATGGGGAGGGGGAGATTGTACTCGCGACCCACCGCGCTCATGTAGCTCATGTCCTTGTGGGCCAGCTTCAGGTGGAAAGTCACCGTGAAATCGCGGCGGCAAATGGCCGGGACCGAGCCCTCGAAGACCCGGCTGTTCCCGCCGCTCACCCGGACGACGTCGTAAAGGGCCTTCAGATCCACGCCAGCCTTGGCGGCCAGGGGAAGCACCTCGGCAATCCCCGCGTTGCTCAATTGCCCCAGGAAGTTATTGATGAGCTTCACGATATTGCCATGCCCCGTGGCCCCCACGTAGATGATGTTCTTGGCGATGGCCCGGAAGATCGGGAGGCACTTCTCGTACACGGCCTTCTCGCCGCCGATCATCAGGTTCAGTTCGCCGGCGTTTGCGTGGGTCGGGGTCCCGGTCATGGGAGCATCCAGCATGGCAATATTTCGCTCGCGCAGGCGCGCGGCCAGCATCCGCGTGGATGCCGGCAAGCTGGTGCTCAGGTCCACGACCACAGAGCCTTCCCGCAGGCTTTGCAAGAGGCCGGGGCTGCCGAGAATTGCCGCCTCGACCTCTTTCGAAGACGGCACGCACAGCATGATCGTCCCATTCTTCTCGGCGACTTCAGTCAAGGACCGCGTCACCGAGGCCCCCGCGCCAAGGAGGTCCTCCAGCTTCATCCCCTCCCGGTGGGCATGGACCATGACCTTGTACCCCTTACCCAGGAGGTTCTTGACGATCCCCCTGCCCATGAGACCAGGACCGAGAAACCCGATGCTCCCAACCATCCGACACCTCCAGTCGTCCCCCATGAACCCCGTGAGTTGGACAGTAGAATCCTCCGGCCCCTGTCCCTCAGGACTGGGGTCTCTCGTCTATCTGGCGATGTCCCGCGCCAGAATAGCGACGTCCCGCATGATGTCGAGTATCTTCTGGGTGGTCTTGTCCAGGATGATCACGTCGGTGCCGATCACGACCCGGACGCGGTCCGGCGGCAGCGGCCTCAGACGAACCTCCACCTCTTGCGGCAACGGCTCCAACTTGCCCTGGAGGCCCGGGGGCAGCGTGCCGTTCCGTTGAAGCTGTTTTTGGAGCCCCGGGGGCAGTTTCTCTCGCTTGGCGAGGCCGGGGGGCAAACCCTTCTTGCCCTTCCCCTTCGCCTTGCCTTGCTGTCCCCGGGCCTTCTCGACGATCTCCTTCGAGTAGTACTCCCTGACGATCCGCCGCTCCTCCGGGCTGAAGATGATTTGCACCTCGCCCTGCACCGAGACCGCCGCCCACGTGGTTCCGGCCGAGACCAGGCTGACCGCCAGGGCGGCCGAAATCCAAATCGTCAACATCCTCTGCATGGGAACCTCCCGGCTTGCGCCAAAAATCCGCGACGACCTGTTTCCAGGGTCGTCCGACTGCCCTTCCTTGCCCAAGGCTGTCGTGATCCCCGTTTCTGCCGGTCGGCAATTCATGCGCCGCCGTGCCAGTGGGACGCATGCTGCCGCTGCGTATCCGTCAAGACATCCGGCCGGTAGAACCGCTCGTAGAAATCCAGGTCCAGATGGTGGGCCTGGTGGGCCAGCACAGTGCGGAACGGGCCGCTGTTCGCCGGAAAGCGCCCGTAGCGCCCGTACACGTACTCGCAGTACGCGATCGTGGCGGCGATGGCCGCGTCGGAATAGCGCGGGATGCCCGCCTGCACCGCGGCGCCGTCGCGCCAGCCCGTGGTTGCGCCCCCGTCCCGGAGGGTGCCCGTCCCCTGGGCGTACTTGTAATCCACGAAGGCGAGGACCGCCTCCTCCATGTTCCGGTAGTACGGGGGACAAAAGGGTTTGACCAAAACCCGGCCGTCCCGCTCCAGCCCGACCGCCGTCGGGACCGCGAGATCCTTCCCCAGGGCGCGCAGGATCCCCCGCTTGACCGCCCCCCCACCGATGGTGCGGGAGAAGGGGATGTCCTCCATGCGGAAGCCGAGGGTCTGAAACCAGATGAAGGGGTGTGCGGCGAAATGCGGGAAGCCTCCCAACCCCAGCGCCTGGGTCATCAGGGCCAGGTTCTGGAGGATGCCCCCCTGTTCGATGGCGGCGAACTCGTACAGCCAGGTTTCCAGAAAGCCCACGGTCGCGACGCGGCCGTCCTTGGGATCGTCGTAGAGGTGCCCACCCCGGGACCGGGCAAACCTGGCGATGCCGGCGGGCTGGAAGCGATTCCGGTCGTCCACGAGGAAATAGCCGAACCCCTCGCCGAAGGCGGAGAGCAGGACGTTGATGTAGTCTTCCGTGAACTCGTTCACCGGCAGGAAATAGGTCGTGCCAGGCAGGTTGGCCGCCCACCGATTGAACGGAGGGACGAAGGGCACCTTCCGCGGTACATCCAGGCGCCGGTCCGCGATCCGCACCCGGCTCTTTTCGTACAGCTCCACAAGCCGGTGCTCGCGCGCCGCCTGGATCAGGCCGGCCACCTCGCCGCGGGGAAAGTCCTGGGGGCGCTTCAGCATCCACACCCCGTCATCGTTGATGACGAAGACCACGACGTAATGCAAAGCATGCCCGCTGGCCGCAGTCCGGGCGATGAAGTTGACCATGATGTTGCCGTCGCCGGCGCCCGGGGCATTGCCGGGCTGGTAGGGCAACTCGGCCAGGGCGTAGCCGGTGACGCCGCAGGCGGCGAAGGCGAGGGCAGCCTCCTCCTCAAGGCTGAGCGGCTGAGAGGGGCGTGTGCTCTCGTAGGCCAGGGGGCCTCCCTGCAACCGCATGCCCGGCCCGAAACGACGTGAGCGCCGCTCGATCAGCGCCTCCAGCAGGGGATACTGGGCGAGCAGCCTCTCTCCGGCCGGGGACCTGTCCGACTCTCCTGTTGGGATGGATCCCGTCGGCATGCTGTAGCTCCTCTTCAACGTTCCTCGGGATGCACCCGCAGCCCCGGTGACGCGGGCTCGGACGACTGGCGGGGGAAGATCACTTGGACTTTTTGAGCGTGAGGGCCCACATTCGCACCGGAACAGCCCCTTCGTTCCTAGCCTCATGGGGTGTATAGGGCGCCAGCCAGCGGACCATGCCAGGCGTGAGCACCTCACGGCCGCTGGGGGTGATCAACGTCAATTCCCCCTCCAGGATGATCCCGAGTTCCGGCTCGGCGTTGGCGTGTTGCGCGGAAACCGACCCGGGCGGGAACGTCAGGAGGACCACCTCGATCGAGTCATTGTCCAGGACAACTACGACCTGTATCTCCTCCCCGGCGGCCCGGGCCCCTCCGATCCATGCGAAAAACAAAACGGCCCCGATCAACGGACCCGCTATCACCTTTCGAATGGTCACAAATCGCACCCTCCGCCCCCTCTGCGGATCTGGGGGCATGCCACGCTCAGTCATCCCCCCCCATTCTTTCGGTGAACCACATATTCCACTGGCAGTACCGTTCGCACTGAGCTTGTCGAAGTGCGAACGTTCGCGGTTCGACAGGCTCACCACGAACGAGAGTGGTTGCGTCATCGTAATTACGAACAGCAGGACATAGTCGGCGAAGCTCACGCAGCCAGCGGGTAGCGCCCGTACCTCTGGACGGCTCCGGACAGGGCGAGCACGTTCTCGGGCAAGAGGTACCCGGCCAGACTGTTGCCGCTGGTCACGATGTAGCCCCCGCCCGGCGCCACGTCGCGGATCAGCTCGCGCACCTCCTGATCCACGGCGTCGGGCGACCCCATCCCCAATAGGTTCAGGTCCACGTTCCCCAGCACGCACAGCCGATCCCCGTAGGTTCGCTTCATGGCCCGGATGTCCATGGCCCCCTTCTCGATGGGATGGAGCCCCGCGATCCCGAGACTCAACAGATCGCCCACGAACGGCAGCATGTTGCCGTCGCTGTGGATGATCCACGGAAGCGTAATCTTCTTCGCCACGCGGTGATAACGCGGAAGGACCAGTTCGCGGAACACCGATGGAGAAAAGAAGGGCGCCGTATTGAAGGCCATGTCGTCGGTGGAGGCGAAGACATCGAAGCCGAGACCGCAGATGCGCTCGGCGACCACGGCAATCCAGTCGCAGTACAGGTCCAAGACCGTCTCGATGAAAGGGCGATTGTCGAAGAGGGCGAGGCAGAAGTTTTCCGTGCCCAGGCTGAGCATGGTCGGGAAGATCCCGATCCGCGTGACGAACCAGGCCGCGTATTCTCCCTTCTGCCGGACGAAGGCCTCGGCCCCGGCGTAGAGGGAGTCGTCATAGGGGTCGGGAAGCTGGAGCGATGGCAGGTCGGCCTCGCTCTTGATCAGGCCCTCGCCATAGAAGAGGCGCCCGTCCTGCCCGGCCTCTTTCTTGGCATAGACCGGCGCCCGCAATACGAAGCAGATATTATCCAGATGCAGGAACGCCGCCAGGGCTTTCGCCTCGTTCACGGTGTAGACGTTGGCCTCCAGGTTGGAAGCCTGGGTCGTGGGCTGTCCCCATCCCATGAGGCGCTGGGCCAGCGCGCGATCTATGCCCAGTTCGCAGTAAGGCACGCGATCCGGCTCCTTGCGATTGAGGGCGGTCAACACCCGCTCTCGGGAAGTCATCTCCATGGCCAGCCTCCAGCTTTCCCGGAATCCCCTCCCGCCTGTCGTGAGCCGAGTCGACCCACCCGTGGCGAGCCGAGTCGAACCACGTCCTTCGACAGGCTCAGGACGAGCGGTCAAATCCGCGGACGCGCAATCGCGATGATAATCCCCCGCCTCAGCGGGACCGATGCTTCGTCTCGGCGCAGACGTCTCGGGCCAAATGTCGCTGAAGTTGCGCGAAGAGGCGTGGGGCTCTGCCCGAAGGTCCTGCCAGCCCGGCCTCCATCTCCACATCGCTGAAGCGGTACTGGTAGTAAAGGTCGAACCGGGCCTCACTCCCGGCGGTCCGCAGGTCCATTCGGAACGGCGAGGTCTGGTTGGTGTGAATGAGGATGTCCTGGACCGCACCCCTCGCCTCGGCGACGACGCGATCCCGCCCATCCACCCCCACCAGTTCCAGTTCGAGAAACCTCACCTCCTGCGGCGACCACGGGTTCTGGGCCACTCCCTCGAAGCGCAGCAGGTTGGGCTCAGGCCGGGCGCAGTTCCAGTACAGCACAACATGGGAACTTGCGACCCGATGGGCATAGACGTCCGGCGGGTAGACCGAGGGCTGCCCTCCCCCAGACCGCGACCCCGCCATCGCGCCGCACGCCTGCAGGGTCACGACAAACAGGACGAGCGTCAAGAAACGGAACGACATGGCAACCTCCCGATTCATCAACCGCGCCGGTGAAGGTCGTTTCGAGATTCCCCGGCCGGGTTGGCTTGGCTCGCGTGGACCAGAGCCGCGACCTCCTCCACCGGCAGCGCATATCGTGTATTGCCGTCCCGGCCCACCACCGTCTCCGCCCCGCACAGCGAGTTGAGGATCGCTTCCTCGACGCACTCGACCACGGCGGGGAAGAGCCCAGCCATCGCCTTGGCCTCGTCGGCCAGTGCGGTTCGGGTCGTCACCAGCGAGGCCGGCGCGTGCTCGATCCGGTGCGCAGTGCTGAAGGCGATGACGAAATCGCCGCTGCCGTGCATGTGGTGGCTCCCCGTGCGGGCCAGGCCGACGGCCGCGCGCACGCACAGCCGCCGCAGTTGGCGGTCAGAGAGGGGCGCGTCCGTGGCCAGCACGATCATGATCGAGCCCTTCTCCTGGGTCGCCTGTGCCGGCGGGCCGGGCGGTTGCAGGCGCCGCCCCACCGGGACGCCGCAGATCACCAGATCCCGGGCGCGACCATAATTCGACTGCACCAACGCGCCGACCGTGAAGCCGCCCGCACCGGCCGGGACGACGCGACTGGCGGTCCCGATGCCGCCCTTCCAGCCAAAGCAACTGGTCCCCGTGCCGGCGCCCACCGCCCCTTCCGGCACGATCCCCGAGGCCGCGGCATCAATCGCCGCCCAGACGTGCTCGGCGCGGACG
>JACQVO010000011.1 GCA_016209725.1 Candidatus Methylomirabilota bacterium
ACTGACAACGAGGGCATTGCCTGATTTCTTGGCAATGAAGAACAGCGTCAAATATCGTCCGGCCTCGGTTTGCCCGTAGGCCACGTACAGGTCCTCGCCTTTCAGATGACCGCGCGACATCCGCCGGAACCGTGTTCGACCTGCCAATGCCTCTTCAACTTCATCGGTCGAAAGGTGATGCTTCCAGGCAAGCTTCTCGATCACGTACTCCGACCAGAGGCATCGGCGAATATGCATAGCATCCGCCTTCGCTCAGGTCAACTTTTCCGGAAGGGGGCTTCCTACCCCAGACCGTACTCCCCCCACCGCCGGTCCACCAGGCGCTTGGTGGCCTCGTCCATCACGATCTCGTCGGGCCAGGGGCGGGTGAAGCCCTCCTCGGGCCACTTCCGGGTGGCGTCCACACCCATCTTGGACCCGTACTTGGGCAGGCGGCTGGCGTGATCCAGGGTCTCCACCGGGCCCAGGACGAATTCGATGTCCCGCTGGGGATCAATGTGGTTGAGCGCCTTCCAGGCCACCTCGGAGTAGTGGCGGAGGTTGACGCCGCGGTCCATCACCACGATCACCTTGCTGACCATGGCCTGGCCCAGTCCCCACAGGGCGTGCATGACCTTGCGGGCATGGCCTGGGTACTGCTTGTCGATGCTGACCAGGACCAGGTTGTGGAAGATGCCCTCGAAGGGCATGTGGAAATCCACGATCTCGGGGAGCTGCTTCCGCATCACGGGCAGGAAGAGACGCTCGATGGCGGCCGCCATGTGGCAGTCTTCCATGGGCGGGCGGCCGACGACGGTGGTGTGGTAGATGGGGTGGCGGCGACGGGTGAGGCAGGTGAGGTGAAAGACCGGGTAATCGTCGGCCAGGGAGTAGAAGCCGGTGTGGTCGCCGAAGGGACCCTCGCGCCGGAGCTCCTCCGTGTCCACATAGCCCTCCAGGACGATCTCGGCGTTGGCCGGGACCTCGACGTCCACCGTCTCGCACTTGATCAGCTCCACCGGTTTCTTCCGGATGAAGCCGGCCACCAGCATCTCGTCAATCCCCTCGGGCAGCGGCAGCGTCCCCGCGAAGCAGACGGCGGGGTCGGCGCCGATGGCCACGCCCACCTCGACCCGGCGGCCCCGCCGCTTGGCCTTCCGGTAGTGGGCCGCGCCTCCCTTCTGCACGTGCCAGTGCATGGCCGTCGTGCGCTCGTCGAACACCTGCATCCGGTAGGTCCCACAGTTGCGCACGCCCGTCTCGGGATCCTTGGTGAAGACCAGGGGAAAGGTGATGTAGCGCCCGGCATCCTGGGGCCAGCACTGGATGATGGGGATGCCCGCCAGGGACGGGTTGTCCCGGACGATGACCTCCTTGCAGGGAGCATCCGTGACAAGCTTGGGGAAGGCGCTGGCCAGCTCCTGGAGCTTGGGCAGCATCCGGAGCTTGGCGAACAATCCTTCGGGGGCCTTGAGGTCCAGGATCTCCTGGAGATCCGCGGCCAAGTCGTCCAACGTCTTGACCTCCAGCGCCAGATTCATGCGGGCCGGGCTGCCGAAGGCGTTGATCAGGAGGGGCATGCTGGAGCCCTTCACCTGTTCGAAGAGGAGGGCCGACCCTCCCCGCTTGCTCACCCGGTCCGTGATCTCGGCCACCTCCAGCACCGGGTCAACCGCGGCCGGGATGCGGCGGAGCTCGCCGGCCCGCTCCAGGGCGGCCACGAACTCCTGCAGGTCACGATAGGCCATCGTCTTCCCCTCGGCGACGCTCCGTCGCGGCGGCCAGGCACCCGCCGGACTCTTCCGGCTCGGCCCGGGTGGGTGTTCCGGGAGGATCGCCTCTCCGCCCCTACCGGGCGGGGTCGCGGTACTGTAGCACATCGATGCCGGGACGGGAAGGTGGCCGCCACCCGCGTGTCCGCATGCCAGTGTGTCGCCGACCCCTTGGGCTCGCTGAGAGATCGAAATGCGGCATGTTCATATCACCTGGAGTCCCGGGCCAGAAGATCGCGTCACGGTCGGGAGGCCCGGGTAGCGGCCGCGTGGCCAGACCGAAGGTTTCCCGCTACGCCGATCCTCGCACCACCGCGAGGTGGCGGGCTCGCGTTCACCGTTTCACACCCTCCCACTTACCACCCCTTATGTCTGCCCGATCCTCCCCGCGACTGCCGTCACAGATTTCGCTCGAAATCCATTGAATTCAATTCAGGCGTGTGGTAAACGGCAGCGAGGCTTTATTGTTCTATGAGTCGAGCAGTTCGGCCAACTCTGCCTGCTGGTATTGGGCTTCTTTCTGGAGGAACCGTTTATGGGTGGAATCATGCGTGGCGTCCTGTTGCGTGGGCCGCAGCGGATGAGTCTGGAGGAGTTGCCCCGACCCGTTCCCCGATCCGACCAGGTTCTGGTCCGGGTGCGCTACAGCGCCTGCTGCGCCACGGACTTCGACCTGATTGACGGCACGATGCCGGATCAGGCAAAATATCCCATTATCCTCGGCCACGAGTGGAGTGGCCAAGTGGTCGAGGCCCCGCCGGAGCATGCAGCCCTGGTGGGCAAGAATATCGTGGCGGATAATCTGGTCACCTGCGGGATTTGCCCCGCCTGCGTGGGCGGGCGGCCGAACCTGTGCCGGAGGATGGACGAGCTGGGCTTCAGCCTGAACGGGTCGCACGCCGAGTACCTCGTGACGCTGGCGCGCAGCGTCCGGGTGCTGCCGTCCGGCCTCTCGCCCAAGGCCGCGGCCCTGGCGGAGCCGGTGGGCGTCGCCCTGTACGGGACGAGGCGGGCGCGCGTAGGGCTGGGGGATCGGGTGGTGGTCCTGGGAGCGGGGCCCATCGGCCTCTTCACCATGCAGGTCTGCCGCGCGGCGGGAGCAGCCGAGGTCTGGCAGGCGGACCTCCGGCCTGAGCGGCTGGAGTTGGCGCAACGGCTTGGGGCCACGGGCCTTCTGGATCTGTCCAAGGGGTCCCTGGCGGAGGCGCTGGCGGAAGCGAAGATCGAGCCCGACGTGATCATGGAGTGTTCGGGGAATCCCAAGGCGTTCGCCCAGGCGATCAAGATGGTGCGGCCGGGCGGCCGGGTGGGCGTCCTGGGATACTACGGGGACGAGCTGGCCGAGATCCGGCCCAGCGACATCATGATGCGGGATCTGGAGGTGCTGGGCTCGGTCTGCCCGACGGGCGCCTGGGATGCGGCGCTGGCCTTGATCGCCGACGGGCGCGTCAATGCCGAGGTCCTGATCACCCATACCTTCCCGCTGGAGCGCTTTGCCGAGGCGTACGAGATCGCCCGCCACGGGACGGGGGGCGCCGTCAAGGTGATGCTGGAGATCGGGGGAACAGACTAATCCGCAGATTACGCAGATTCACCCCCACCCGTGCCCTCCCCCCGGGTACCCCCTGGGTGCGGGGGAGGGAGTGGGAGGGGGGTCTGCGTAATCTGCGAAATCTGCGGTTCCCGTTGGGTCACTGGGGTTCTTCTTCGGCGGAGGACGGATGGTGAAGAGGCAGCGGGCACGGGTGATTGACCTGACGCGGAAGATCACGCACGAGATGCTGAACTTCCCGGGAGAGCCGCGGCCGGGGTTCATCCACTTCGGGGATCTCGCCGACATCGGCTTCCGGTGCAACCAGATCCTGATGCCGACCCACTTCGGCACGCACACCGACGCCTACAGTCATTTCCTGTCCCGGGGGCTACCGATTGATCGCATGGCGCTGACACGGTATGTCGGTCCGGCCGTGCTCCTGGATGTGCGCAAGCGACCCGATCCAGGGCGGGTGACGCGACGGGATCTGGAAGCCGCCTGGCCGTCCGGGGGCACGGCGCCGAGGATCCTGCTCAATACCGGCTGGGGCGAACGGGTGAAGGGTCGAGCGTACTTCAAGAATTTTCCCGGCATCGAGGTGGAGGCGGCCCGCTGGTTGATCAAGAAGAAGATCATCATGCTAGGCATGGACCTGCCGTCAGTCCATCCCAAGGACTACAAGGCCGTTCACGAGCTGCTGTTCCGTGGAGGGGTGGCGGTGACCGAGGGGCTGGTCAACCTATCGCGCCTCCCACGAGGCCAGGTCTTCTTCGTCGGCCTTCCCCTGGCCCTGGCGGGACTGGATGGGTCGCCGATCCGGGCTGTGGCGATTATGGGGGATGCGGACCAACTTTAGCGTCGTGGGAATGGGGAAGTCACGGCACGGGTTGTGATCCGGGCACTTTGCAAGGCGTTCGGCGACACCGAAGCCGTAACAGGCTTTTCGTTGGACCTCGCCGACGGTGAGTTCGTTTCGCTGCTGGGCCCCTCAGGCTGCGGCAAGACGACGACCCTCCGGATGATCGCGGGCCTGGAAAGACCGACGGCGGGGGAGATCCTCATTGGCGACCAGGTCGTGTCGGCCCCGGGACAGGGGATCCTGGTACCGCCAGAGGCCCGCCGCCTGGGGATGGTGTTCCAATCCTGACCGATGGGGCCTTGAACTCAGTCCGGGCATTCAGATCGGTGTGGAAGGTGAGGGTGGCATCCAAGCTGAAAGGATAAGGGAGGGAGAACCATGCGATTGAACCATTGGCTTTCCTTGTGTGTGATGGCCGTATTGGCACTGGCGGCGCTCGGCGATCCGGGGATCGCCCTGGCGGCGGCACCAGACCACGAAGGGAGACTGGTCCTATACACATCGCATCCCCCGGACATGGTGGATGCCTATGCCAAGAGGTTCGGGGAGACGTACGGCATCCAGGTTACCACGGTCAAAGCTGGGACCGGGGAGTTGTTGCAGCGAGTGCGGGCCGAGCGTGAGCGGCCCCAGGGGGATATTCTCTGGGGCGGGTTCGCGGATACGGCCATGTCGGCTCCCGAACTCTTCCAGCCCTATCGCTCCAAAGAGTTGGCGTACATCCAGCCGGGCATGCGTGACCCCAACGGGTTCAACAGCCCATTCGTGGGCGGGACCATGGTGATTGTGTACAACAAGAAGCTGGTCTCCGCCGCTGACGCGCCGAAATCGTGGGCGGACCTGAAGCATCCAAAGTGGGCCAAGAAGGTCATTCACGCCGACCCCGCCAAGTCGAGCTCGGCCTACACCGCCATGCTGACTTGGCTGATCATCTACGGCAAGAACGATGAGGGCTGGCGCTTTGTTGAGGAACTGGCCCGCAACCAGGTGGTGGTACAGAAGTCCAGTCTCGTGTTCACCCAGGTGGGAAACGGGGAGTTTCCCCTCGGCGTGACCTATGAGGAAGGGGCCTTCCGGTACGTCCTCGCCGGCAGCCTCGGCATGATCTATCCGACGGATGGCACGCCGAACCTTCCCGACGGTAATGTGATCATCAAGAACGGCCCAAACCCGAAGGCGGCCAGGTTGTTCATGGACCATCTCCTCTCCCAGGAGGCCCAGGAGCGCCTCGTCCGAGACTTCCCGGGACGCCGCCCAACCCGCCAGGGGGTGAAGTTGCATCCGGAGATGCTTCCGCCCGAGAAGTTCAAGGTCATTGATTATGACCTGGTGTGGGCCTCCAATACCCGCAATGAGAACCTGGCCCGATGGAAGGAGATCCTGATCAAAACCCAGTGAACATTCGCCGACATTCCAGGCCGGGTTTGTCGGACGGGGGCAGCCGCCAGAGCCCTTCCGGCCGGTGTTCCGGCCTCTCCTCCCCAGAAAGGAGCGTGGCCTGATCCATGACGCCCGTGCGCCTGCAAGGGCTGGTGAAGCGATTCGGCAATCACGCGGCTGTGGACGGCGTGGACCTGTCGATCTCGCCTGGGGAGTTCTTCACCCTCCTGGGCCCGAGTGGCTGTGGCAAGACGACCCTGTTGCGCACGATCGCTGGCTTCCACCGCCAGGATGCGGGTCACATCTTCTTCGGAGAGGAGTGCATGGACAGGGTCCCGGCCCACCGGCGCAATACCGGCATGGTTTTCCAGAACTACGCCATCTTCCCACACCTCACGGTTTACCAGAACATCGCCTACGGACTGCGCATGAGGAAGGTGAGCGTAGCCGAGGCGCGCAGGCGAATCGAGCAAACCATTGCCATGACCCGCCTCAACGGCCTGGAGAACCGAATGCCGAGAGAGTTGTCGGGAGGCCAGCAACAACGGGTCGTGCTGGGCCGCGCCCTGGCCGTCCAGCCTGCAGTGCTGCTCATGGACGAGCCGCTGTCGAACCTGGATGCCAGCCTGCGGGTCCACCTCCGAAGCGAGATTCGCGCCCTCCAGCGCCAGATCTGCGTCACCACCATTTACGTGACCCATGACCAGGAAGAGGCACTCACACTCTCGGATCGGGTGGCTGTCATGCGGGACGGGCGGCTGGAGCAGGTGGGGACGCCCATGGAGATCTACCTCACCCCCGGGAGCCGATTCGTCGCCGGCTTCGTGGGTGGGGGCAACTTCCTCCGGGCCCGGCGGATGCCCCAGGCCGCCGTGGAAGGCAGCGTAGAA
>JACQVO010000120.1 GCA_016209725.1 Candidatus Methylomirabilota bacterium
CTGAAGGAGTTTTCCGACGACATGATCAAGAAGACCGGGATCCGGCTGCTGGGCTTCGCCGACAACGGCGTGCGGCACTTCACCAACAGCAAGCGCCTCATCCGCACCCCTGTCGACATGAAGGGGCTCAAGATGCGCGTCATGCCCAGCCCGGTGTTCCAGACCCTCGTCAGCGCCCTGGGCGCGAGCCCCTCGGCGATCCCGTGGGCGGAGCTGCCGACGGCGCTCCAGCAGAAGGTCGTGGACGGCCAGGAAAATGGCGTGACCAACATCCTGGCCGCCAGCCTGTACCAGTATCAGAAGTACATCACGCTGGACGGCCACGTCTGGAGCGTCCACGGCTACGTGATCAACGAGCCCTTCTACCAGGGCCTCACGGCCGCCGAGCGGAAGGCGGTGGAGGAGGGCACGCAGAAGGCGATGGCCATCCACCGCAAGATGACGAGTGATCAGGA
The DNA here is from genome assembly GCA_016209725.1 of Candidatus Methylomirabilota bacterium. GTDB lineage: Bacteria > Methylomirabilota > Methylomirabilia > Methylomirabilales > 2-02-FULL-66-22 > 2-02-FULL-66-22. Next base: position 456 of record JACQVO010000120.1, read on the forward strand.
CAAGAACGCCAAGGAGATCCTGGGGAAACTCGGCATGGAGGTCACGACGCTCTCGCCCGCCGAGGTCGACCAATTCCGCAAGCTGGCGCAACCGCCGGTGAAGGCGTGGGCGGAGAAGGAGATCGGCAAGCCCTACGTGGACAGCCTCTTCAAGGCCATCGAAGCGACGCGGAGGTGACCGGCCAAGACCGCCGGGCGGGCCGGTGACCGCACGGATGCGGTAGCCGCCGGCAGGGCCTCCCCCGGTCCGACGTCCCGTGGAAGTCCCGGGCCGGGGGAGTCCCTCTCTTCACCCCGCACAGTGGGAGATCCAAGGGCTCTTCGAGCCGATTGAAGAGATTCGCGTCACCGGGGGGCTCCTGGGCTCGTCCACCTGGCTCCGGATCGCGGCGGACATGTTCGGCGCCCGGATCCACGTCCCGGAAACGCCCGAGGGCTCTGCCCTGGGCGCGGCAGTGATGGCGTGGGTGGCCCTCGGCTGGGCCGCCGATCTCACGGCGGCCAGGCAATTGACCCGGCCGGGTGCCCTCATCGAGCCCGACCCGCACACGCACGGGCTCTACCGGCAGCAGGTGGAGAAGGCCGACCGGATCCTCCAGGCCGTCAAGGTTGCCCGCGAGTGACCACGCCCATCCAGGCGGGAAAGGTGGCGGGCTACGCCACGGACGGATTCGAGGCCGAGCCTCCGCTGGGCAATCCACTTCTGACACTTCCCAATGTCGTGGCCACACCGCACATTGGCCCCTACACCGGGGAATCGCTGCGGCTCATGGGGGATCGGTGCGCCGACGCCGTCCTCAAGATCCTCCAGGGCGGGCGTCCGGAGTTCGTGGTGAATCCCGAAGTGTATCAGCCGAGAGGTACGAACCCCCGCGTGAAAGCTTGACCCGCGACCCTCGCCCGGGGGCCGGCCTCGAGCTTCGTCACATGCCTCTCGACTCTCTCCGCCCGACCACGATGGGTGCGGCATGCCTCTTCTCTGGTCCTGCCGCAAGATCGCGAGGAACGGCTTCAACTTCTCCTGGCCCGGCGCGCCAGCGAGCATCGCGCCCACACTCGGCGCCGTTGCCAAAGCCGCCGAAGATGCGGGCATCACTGACCTGTCCGTCATGGACCATTACTTCCAAACTGAAATGCGGCAATATGCCGCACACGGTATTGACGCCGTTATCCTCATGCCGGGGGCCGACGACCCGGTCGCCGAGGTTCGCGGCCTTGCACCTGTGGTCAAAGGGCTCCGCATTCACCCCTTTTCTGTCGAGGCCCGTATACCCCAGTGATGAACGCGACACGGGCCATACAGACTCATGCGCCCCGCTCCGGTTGCCGGGCGGTCGGAAGGCGGTCTATACTCCGGCCTGCTTCAGCCCACCGCGAGGCCGCCCGTGCCCCAGAGCCAAGAGAGCGATGAAGCCTTGTTCCGGCAGGTCCAGGCCGGCGGGCGGACGCCTTTGCCGTCCTGGTGGAGCGGTACCAGCGACGCGCCTTCGCCGTGGCGCTGCGCATGCTGGGCAGGCGTCAGGACGCGGAGGACGTCGTCCAGCAGGCGTTCCTCAGGCTCTACGAGGCGCGGGCGCAGTATCATCCCAGGTGGCGTCTGTCCACCTGGTTCTACCGCATCCTGGCCAACGCCTGCGTGGACGAACTGCGCCGGCGGCCCCCCCCAGGTCCCCCTGGATGATTGGGACGATGCGGCCGACGACTCGCCCCGCCGGAGTGTGGAGACCGCCGAACGAGACCGCCTCCTCCAGGGGGCGTTGAGCACAGTCCCGGTGGAGGCGCGGATCGTCCTCACCCTGTACTATGGGGATGGCCTGAGCTACCAAGAGATCGGGACGATCCGGGGGATTTCCGTGAACACGGTCAAGACGCACCTGCGGCGCGGGCGGCTGGCCCTGCGGAAGGCGTTGCGGGCGGTGGGGGTGGAGAGATCGTGAGCACACGGCGGACGGACGAAAAGCGAATTCAGCGGGGGCATCCGCGGGGCGAGGACTGGCTTCGGGCCATGTTTGTACCGGCGGCCGCACCCTCCGATCTAGCGAGGAGAATCATGGAACAGCTTGATCTTCGGCTCGAGGCGGAGAGGCCCGCCCTCTCCCCGGTGCGTCTGGACCTGGCGGCCTCCCCTGCCGGCATCACGCGGATATCACTGCGGCGCGGCGGCAGCGGGACAACTCCCGCCCGGGAGGCCGGGCGAATCAGCAGGCTTCTTGATCAGGCGCGGAAGGAACTGGCGGAATACCTCGCCGGCGAGCGGACCTTCTTCACGGTCCCTGTGGATCTCTCCCGGCTCCCGGACTTCGAGCGGACGGCGCTGGAAGTGGCGGCGCAGATCCCCTACGGCGAGGTCCGCAGCTACAAGTGGATCGCCGAGCGGCTGGGCAAGCCCGACGCGGCCCGCGCCGTGGGCAACGCCATGGCGGGAAACCCCGTTCCCCTGATTGTCCCCTGCCACCGAGTGGTGAAGACGGATGGCGGGCTGGGGGGCTATTCCTTCGGCCTGGCGAGAAAGGAGAGCCTCCTGAATCTGGAGCGGTCCGTGACGCCCTACGTCGGGTGCGCCTCCACCAGAATCTTGTGCCGCCGCGGCTGCGCCCACGAGCGGCGGATCCATGCCGAAGCCCGGATCCACTTCGCTTCCAGCACGGACGCCCAGTCGAGCGGCTACCGCCCATGCAGCGTCTGCCACCCCGCCTGAAAGCGCCAGCGGTCCGCCGCCTTATTCTTCCCCTGCGCAAGGCCGGGCTGAAGTAATGAGCAGGGGATTCTCCTTGACGGTTCGCTGGAGTTCTCGGACAATCGAGCCATGATTTTGCCAAGAACCGTCGTGGCTGACAAGAATGGCTCATCGGTGGGTATGAAGGCCTGTGTTCGTTGAGGGAGAAGACATGACCATCGAAGTGAAGCGCCCGTACATCACGCAGATAGAAGGGGTTGCCGGCGGGAAGCCCATCATCACCGGGACCCGGACCCCTGTGCGGAGTATCGTGGCTTACCATCAGATGGGCAATGCACCCGAGGAAATTCAGGCCAAACTTCCCTATCTCACCTTGGCCCAAATCCACGACGCCCTGTCTTTTTACTACGACCATCGGGAGGAGATTGACGCCGACCTGGATGCAAACCGGGAAGAGTATGTTCGCCAGGCTACCGGTCTATGAGGGTTCGCCTCTATTTGGACGAAGACGTGGACATCGCGCTGGCTGCGGCACTGCGCCAGCGAGGAATTGATGTTCTCACCACGCTGGAAGCAGGGAACTCCCAACAGAAGGACGATGGGCAACTCGCTTTTGCGACACGATCAGGGCGCGCCCTCTTCACGCACAACCGCAGCGACTTCGCCCGCCTGCACACAGCCCTGATGGAGAGCGGAGACTCTCACGCAGGCATCATCCTTTCCGATCAGCTTCCTCTCCGCATTCTCCTGCGGCGTCTATCCAGACTTTGTTTCTCTCTAACTCAGGAAGAGATGGGCAACCGCCTTGAATTCCTGGGCTCCTGGCGCTGAATTCGTGGTGCGAGGTGTAATCCGAGCCCCTCTTTACTCTCGGCTCTCGTCTCCAGGCTCTCCGTCTCCCGCCTCTCGGCGCTTGGCGTTCCAGTCTCGGCTCTCGTCTCTCGGCACCCAGCTCTCGCCTCTCAGCCCACCCCCTCCCGCCTTCCGCCTCACGCCTCCCGCTTCACCCCTCACGCTCCTGCGTAAAGCGTCATGGTGTTCACCGGCTGGCCCAGCAGCTTCAGGTAGAAGAACAACTGGTACTTGTGGTTCACCCAGTGCTCGGCCATCCCCAGGCACGTGCGCCACATCGGCATGGCCGGCCCCCAGGGCACATTGACCATCCGGGCCTGGAAATCCCCCGGGCTCACACCCGTCAACGCCGCCTTGGCCTCGTCCCACCCGCGTGAGAGCTCGCGCCCCGCGATCTCCGGCGTCTTGGTGTTCTTCAGGTCCTCCAGGATGAACTTCTGGAAGGCATCGCTCGGCGGGAACGCATTGTTGGCCGCCATCACGAGTCCTCCCGGGCAGGTGGATACGTGATGCAGGAGCTGGCCGAGGCTCATGGCGTCCTGGGCCGGCTTCCAGTCCAGCTTGCCTGCCGGGGCCAGGAAGATCAGCTTGGCCGTCGGGCGGTGAATTGATTCCGCATACTCGACGAATTCCTTCGGGGTCATGGCCTTTCTCCTTTCTGATGTCAGCCGGGGAGCGTGGTCGCGGCCCTGGCGTAGTACGCGCAGCGCAGCCGCATGGGGCATCTCTCGCAGTGTGGATTCCGGGCGGTGCACACCGTCGCGCCGAAATCCATGAGCGCCTGATTCATGGTCCAGGCGTCGCCGGCGGGGATCACCGCCTCGGCCAGGGCCCAGAGCTGCCGCTCTTCCTTCGCCGGGCTGGTCGCGCGCCGTCGAACAAAGAACCGGCTCAGGACCCGACGCACATTCGTGTCCAGAATCGGCGCCGGCTCGCCGTAGGCGAAGCTGACCACCGCCCCGGCCGTGTACCGGCCCACGCCCGGCAGGGCCAGCACGTCTTCGAGACGGCGGGGGAACCGCCCCTGGTATTGTCGGATGATGGTCCGAGCCGCGGCGTGGAGATTCCGTGCCCGCGCGTAATATCCCAGACCATCCCAGGATTCGCGCACCCGCCCCGGTTTCGCCGCGGCGAGATCCTGGACCGTCGGGTACTCTTCCAGGAATCGGCCGTAGTATTCGCGCACCCGCTCGACCTGGGTCTGTTGGAGCATCACCTCGGAGACCAGGATTTCGTAGGGGTCCCGGGTTCGCCGCCAGGGGAGGTCCCGGCCGTTCCGCCGGAACCACCTCAGCAGCCGCGTCTGGAACGCCCTGAGCTTGGCCTCATCCAACCGCGGCCGATATCGTCGGGCGTTACCCATCTTCTCTCGTCAAAATATGAATCTCACGAATATTCTTGCCGTCATAGCGGTTAGACATTCCCCTCGCCCCGCGCCATTCGGTCCACCAGCTCCCGGTCCGCCTCCAGGAAATCATAGCCGGGCAGCTCGTCCCGCCTCGCCCACTCGATCCGCTCGAAGGCCAGATTGGACGGCGTCCCGCTGAAACGACGCACCCGAAAGAAGAGCAGCCGGACGGCGAAGCCGTTGGGATACCGGTGCTCGGTCCGGTGGATCTCCGGACCCACTTCGGCCTCGATGGCCAGTTCCTCCCGCAATTCGCGCCGCAGGCAGCCCTCGGGGGTCTCCCCGTCTTCCACCTTGCCGCCCGGGAACTCCCATTTCAAAGAGAACCGACTCCCTACGCGCCGCTGGCAGATCAGCACCCGATCTCCGTCGGTGAGGATCCCCGCCGTCACCGTGATCATACGGCCGACCGCCGCGCCCGGGCCCAACCGAGAGTCACGCCCGCCAGACCGAGCCCCACAAGCTCCATCCCACCCGTTGGGAATACCAGGAAAACCGCGGCGATCGTGAGGAGCACCCGCTCCACCCGGCGGAGCGGCTCCCAGACGAATCCGATCACCGCCGCCGCGAGGCAGACCACTCCCAGGGCCGTCAGGGCGAAGGCCTTGGCCACCGCCGGCCAGGTTCCCTGCAGAAGGAGCGCCGGCTGGTACACGAAGGCGAAGGGGACCAGGAAGCCCGCGATCCCCAGCTTGAACGCCTCGATTCCCGTGGACATCATCTCCGAGCCGGCCAGATTGGCGGCGGCGAAAGCGGTGATGGCATCGGGGGGCGTCAGGTCCGAGAGCACCGCATAATAAAACACGAACAGGTGCGCCGCCAGGACGGCGACCCCCAGATTCCCCATGGCGGCGGCGCCGATGGTCACGGTAATCAAAGCCCGACACCGGGTCAAGGGATTTTTGGGCCTTTCCAACCGCTCCACCGCCATGACGCAAAGGACGCCAAGATCTGAATCTCCATGTTCAAGCCCCTCGCTTCCTGGCGCTCTTGGCGCCTTGGCGGTTCAATCCTCCGGATTGCGGGAAACGCTTGCGCAGAAGCCCATCCGCCTGCTAAAGATAAGGACCCTTCGGACCGGGCTTGCAGGTCCACATTCGGCGAAAGGAGCCTTCATGAGAGAGTGTCGGCTGTCACCAGGATCACCTGTGCAGAAGAATCGCCGCGCGACGTTGCGCCGGACCACACCCAATCTGCCGGTTGGGTCCCCGGCGACCGTTGGCGCCGTGGCGCTTCTCGTCGGCATACTGATCGCTGCCGTCGTCATCCAGGACGGGCGCGGGACCGCAGAGGCAGGAACCGCCGCTTACCGCGTCGGCAGCCCGGCGCCGGATTTCACCCTGCGCCTCTTCAACGGACAGACCATCACCCTCTCCAGCCTGAAAGGCAAACCGGTCCTGGTGAACTTCTGGCACTCCGGGTGACCCCACTGCCAACGGGAGGCTCCCGTTCTGGCCAAGGTGTACGAGAAGTTCCGCGGCAAGGGTCTACAGCTCTTGAGCGTCAACGCGGTCTGGGACAAGGATGGACCGGCGAAGAAGTTCATCGAGGACTATCGCCTGACGTTCCCGGTCGGGCGCGACGCTGACGGGAAGATCGGTGCCCTCTACGGGGTGGAGGCGACCCCGACCACCCTCTTCATCGGGAAGAACGGAAAACTCGTGGAGCGTCAGGAGGGGGCCCTGGACGAGGCCTACTTCGCGCAGCGGATCAACTGGCTCCTGGCGAACTGACCGGCATGGCTTCGGGGCCCGTTCACTCGCCGAGGAGGCCCCGGCCCTGCCGCACCCGTACACGCCCACAAGCGGATCATCTGCCATTGGTCATTGGAAATTTGTCATTGGTCATTGAAAGGGAGTCTTCATGGCAAAGCGGAAGCTGGCCAGGGCAACGCCAACCGCCAAGGAGAAGCGCAAGGCGAAGTCGCGCTGGATCACCTGGGCGGTGGTCGGAGGATTGGTCGTCGTCATTGGCGCGCTGATCGCCATGCTGTCCATGCGGGACGGCGGGAAGGCTTCCGGCGGCAAGGCCCGAGTGGGAAGCCCGGCGCCCGATTTCACTCTGCGTCTCCTGAACGGGGACAGCGTCACCCTCTCCAGCCTGAAGGGCAAGCCGGTCCTCATCAACTTCTGGGCCTCCACCTGACCCCACTGCCGGCGGGAGGCTCCCGTCCTGGAGGGGATGTTCGGGAAATATCGCGACAAGGGCGTGGCATTCCTCAGCGTTAATGTGACCTGGGACAGCGAGGGCGCGGCAAAGAAGTTCGTCGAAGAGTTCCGCCTGTCGTTCCCGGTCGGCCGCGACGCGGATGGAAAGATCGGCATCCTCTACGGGGTGGAGACCACCCCGGCGACGTTCTACATCGGGAAGGACGGCAAGCTGGTGGAGCGGGTGGACGGGGCGCCGGAAGACGTCGGGGCCATCAGGGACGGGATCCAGTTCCGGATCGAGAAGCTGCTGGCGGGCGGAGGATGATCGACACGTCCTGAGGTGAGAGCCGTTGGCGCAGGAGCGGATCCTGATCATTGACGACGATCGGGCCCTGATCGAGAGCCTGACCGCCGCCCTCTCCCCGCCCCACTCTGTTCGGTCCGCCCTGAACGGAAACGCCGCCCTGGCGCACCTGGAAACGGAACGAACCGACCTGATCATCCTCGACCTTATGCTGGGCGCCGAGGATGGCCTCGAGCTTCTCCCCCGCCTTCGTGGACTCACACCTGCCCCGATTCTCTTGCTCACGGGTTTCGGCACGCGGGAGAACCTGGTCCGCGCCATCCGCGCGAAGCCCGACGACTTCCTGGACAAGCCCGTTGACCTGCGAGGCTTGCGCGGCCGGGTGGCGTCGCTTCTCCTGCGGAGCGCGCCCGAGGCCGATCCCCTGGAGCGGGTACGCGCCTGGATCGCCCGCGATTTCCACAGGCCGATCACGGGCAAGGCCCTCGCCCATGCCGCTGGTCTGGGGCTGGCCAACCTCCGCCGGGCGTTCACGGAGCGCTTCGGCCTCACGCCCAAGGCGTACCTCGAGGACTGCCGCATGCGCCGGGCGGCGAACCTCCTTCGAGACACCGAATCCCCCATCAAAGACGTGGCCGTCCAGGTGGGCTTCGAAGATGCAAATAATTTCTCCACGGCCTTCAAGCGGTTCCACGACGCCTCTCCCGAAGCCTTTCGCCGCAAGCACCGGGTGTAATGGGGGGTTTGTTCCTTTGTTCCGAGCAACTTGACAGCGATTGCGACCGGTGGTACGCATTCGACCATGGCCCGCCGCCCGGACGGAGTCCCACAGGGATCGCGCGGCCCGTGGCCAGCGAGAATGGCAGGAGGCGCCCCCAGTCACCAACGCCTTCCGTCCCGCATGAGGGATGATCATGCGGACACGCTGGAGGAGGGGAGCAATGAACATTAACGAAGGCAACATCGTTTCCAGGAAGCGGACTAGGGCTAAGGAGAAGTGATGCTCTTCCTGCGATGGGTGGAACTGAACTGGTATAACGTCTTGAGCTCGCTCCTCGCCGCGGGCAGCCTGATCATTTCGGTCGGAGCACTCTACATGGCGTTTAATGCAGATCGCCGAGCGCGTTCGCTCGAGGATGCTGCCCCTTACCTGCAGACCACTCCCGTTAACTTTGATTTTCTAGATAGCTTTGGGCGGATCCACATCGAGATTACAAACCTTGGCCCCCTGCCCGCTTACGATGTATCCGTGGACATCCGTTATCATGAGTACGACTGGATTTCCGAGTGGCTCACCGCGAAGGATGGGAGGCAGCGAAAGCTCGACCAACTGCCCGCTGGCAAGGCCGTCTTTTGGTGGTTCCAGGGAGAACTGCCATTCCCGGTTAGCGACATCTGTGAGAAGAGGAAAGATCTCCCAATACTTATGCGCACGCGGTGGCGTAACGAGAGAGGCGGGCGCTTTGACCTCACTCGCGCTTACGCTCTCCACTGCACCACCGTCAATGACCGGAGGACGGTCACGTTCATCCCTCGCGAAGAATGAGTCAAGTCTCGGCCACCTTAAATAGAGGGCCTTACTCCCGAAGCAACTTGACAGCGGCTCCGACTGGCGGTACGCATTCGCCCATGCTCCGCTGTCTGGGCATCGAGCGGCAGCCGATCAATCGGGATGAGGGAGATCGGGACCGGCTCTTGGCCCGCGCAGTCTGAGGGGAAGCCTCCCGCGTCAGGTAGTTCGGCTGGCTCTCAGCCGCAATATCGCACTTCTCGCGGGACGTCGCTTCCTACATGCTGTCCCGCGCCCTTCTCAACGGATCCCATCGCTGAGGGCTGGCCGCGGATTTCTGCCTTTCACTTTGACTTTCCTTGGAGATAAGTGTTACCGTCCTGCCTGGCGGAACATGGATGCCCGGCGATGGACGGTGAGGGGGCAGCGATGCCGGCTGGAGACTCCTGGCGTGCGGACCCGGCCTAGCGGTATTTCACCTCCACTTTCATCTGCTTGCGGGGCGCCGGATGGGCTGGCCGCCGGGGTGATGCGGAGTCCAGAGGCCGAGTCTGGCCGAGACGGTCTCAAGAAAAGGAGGAAGAGATGGCAAAGGCCAAGCGGGTAGTGGCAGACTGCCGCCGTTTTCCGAGCGAGAAGAACTGCTCGCTCACGATCGCCGGGACGGAGAAGGAAGTCCTGGAGGTCGCGGAGTGGCACGCGGTGAAGAGCCACGGCCACAAGAAGAGCCCCGAGCTGCGCAAAGCGATTCGGGGCATGCTCGAACCGGAGAAGTAGTCCCGGGTGGCTCGTCGGGACCGAATATGTTGCTTCCGAAATATCCTTACGCTCCGGCGGGACCGTCATAGCCTCGGCGCCGACTCGGTGCGTCCA
>JACQVO010000123.1 GCA_016209725.1 Candidatus Methylomirabilota bacterium
CCATCGCCCCGCTCGAAGAGACCCTGCGGGCCTTCGACGATCTCGTCCGGCAGGGGAAGGTGCGCTACATCGGTGTGAGCAACCTCTTCGCCTGGCAGATCGCCAAGGCGGCCGGGGTCGCCCTGCGGCTGCACCTGGAGGCACCCGTTGCGGGGCAGTACATCTACAGCCTGATCCATCGGGAGCCCGAGCGGGAGATCGTGCCGGCGGCGGCGGACCACGGGCTCGGCATCCTCTGTTACGGGGCCCTGGGGGCGGGCCTCCTCACCGGCAAGTACAAGGGCATGACCGAGCCCCCGAAGGGAAGCCGCATCCAGAGGCGAGCGCAGATGGACGGGGCGCGCTTCTGGCACCCGAAGGGATTCAAGGCCGCGCAGGCCGTCGAGGAGATTGCCGGCAAGACGGGCATCCCCATGGCGAAGCTTGCCATCGCCTGGCCCTTGCGGCGAAGGTTCGTCGCTTCGGTCATCGTCGGTGTCCGGACCCAGGAGCAGCTTGCGTCCAACCTGGAGCCGGGCGAATGGGACATGCCGGAGGACGTCTGGAAGGCCCTGGAGGAGCTGACCCGGCCGGAGGAGGAGTACCTCACCTGGTTCAACCGCATGGGCTACGAGCGCATCTTCGGTGCCGCCGACTTCCACGACGAGCGCGCCGAACTGCCATAGCCTCCCCTGGCTTGTTCGCGGATGCCTTCCCGAATAAGCCAGGGGAATGACCTGTCTGCCGCGGCACAGGCAGGCCAAATCCCAATGACCAATGACCAACTGTGGATGGTGTTGCGGTGGTACCGATCGACGGCGCGCATTGTGCACGCACCGGCACCTCCTCGATCCGATGCTTTGGAGAACAGCCGAGACTCAGGGCAGGGCGCGGGAGATCGCTTGGCAGAGTCGCTCCGGCTCGTCGGTGCCGAGCAGGAACCGCTTCCCGCTCTTGAGCCTCACCGCCACCGCCTGAAAGCCGGAGACGTTGTAGAGCCATCCTCCCGGAGTCAGGTGGATTCCCCATCCGTAGATGAACTTGATCCGGCTGGGCTCCGCCTCCTGAACCTCCGAGAGCGACACCTGCTTGCGGATGAGGCCGGGTCCGAAGTGCCACCGCAGGGCCCGATCGGTGATCTGGATCGTCAGGGAGGAGAAGAGTAAGGCGCATACCACGAGGGCGCCGGCCGCCATGAGCAGGACGAGCCGCGGGGCCGGGACCAGCGCCTGGAGGGAGGGGCAGATACCCGCTCCCGCGAGGAGCGAGACCACCACGACCGTCCCCCGCTGGCTGTGCTCATACCGGATCATGCCGACTCGCCTTTCTCCTTCCGCCGCACCCCGCCCCCCAGGGGACGACCACCTCAATATCATCCACGGATTACGCAGACCCCCTCCCCCTCCCTCCCCCTCAGAGGGGGGAGGGTCTGGGTGGGGGTGGAATCTGCGTAATCTGCGGATCCAGTCGGGGGTTTGCTCTGCCTCTCGGCTCTAGCCTCTCGGCTCTCGCCTCTCGACTCTTCCGCTCACGTCTTCTTCCGGGGGACGGAGAGCGTCTGCCAGTGCTGCCATTCCAGGTGCTTGGCCAGGAAGACGATCTGCCCGATGTGAGCGGCGTAGTGGCCGAACTGGCGCAGGATGGAATCCATCGCGGAGAGTTCCTTCCCTGCGATCTTCACCGTCGCCTGCAGGTCCGCGGGGGTGAGCACCGCCAAAGCGCTAAAGAGACACGCCCAGCCCTTCTCCCAGGTCGCCATCAGGTCGGCGCGCGTCAGGCTCGGCGCCGGCTCGAACTCCGCGTCCCGCTTCCGGGTGGGCTTCTCCCCGTCCGCGGTGAGGAAGTCGGTCCAGCGCGAGACCATGTTCCCCGCCAGGTGCCGCACGACGATGTCGATGCTATTCGACTCCTCGTCCAGCTTCAGGTGCAGCTTCCGGTCATCGCTCACCTGCCCGATGGCCTTCTCCCCCTGCACCTTCAGCTTGCGCAACTCCCGCGTGATGATTTCCAGGAAATCCCTTCCCGGCTCAGCCCCGATGTCGGGCATGGTTTCCCTCTCCATTTCAGAGGCCCTGGTCAGACGAGAGCACGACACTCAGCGCGGATACGTTTCCTTCCTCCAGCCTGTCGCGGTGTACGCACCCGATGCTGTTCGAGAACGCGGAACACGACATCCCTGCTGGCGCTTGCCGCTAGACGCTATCCCCCGCGACAAAGCGAAGTCAAGGGGAATCCGTGGAATCCGTGGGACGTGAGGCGTGAGACGTCAGGTGGGAGGCGGCGAGAGACTGCAGGGGGGCAGAGGGGCTGGGGGGATGAGAGTGGAGAGCCTGGAGCCGTGAGCCGAGAAAGGAGGAAGCCGCGCCCTCCGCGGACGTCCGGGCAATGCATGATGATGCGCGGGAAGGGGTGCGTAGGGGTGATGGCAAAGTGAATGCGAAAAGGGTCTGGCAGCCAAACCACCGGGAGGGGAAACGTCGGCGATTATTCTTCCCGCTGGAGGATCTCTTCTAGCATCGGGAGGAGCGGTGGCAGGTTCTGCGTGATCGTCTGCCAAAGAATGGCTACGTCCAGTCGGAAATATTCGTGCACGATGACATTCCGAATCGCCTGCATCTTGTCCCACGGGACGTGTGGGTAGCGCGACCTCACCTCATCGGGGATGCGGCTGGCCGCCTCGCCGATGATCCCAATGTCGTAAGCAGTGGCTCGGACAGTCTTCAGGTCGGCGGCGAACGCCTCGTAGGTCATGCCCTCGATGTACCCCTGTGTATTCCGAATTGCCTCGACGATATCCTGCAGGCGGATTCGCCAGTCCCTAGGGGACATAGACCGCTTCTTTGAGGACCGGGTCGCGCAGTTGGGGCTTCAATGATGCCGGCGTCCCCAAATCCACCCTGCATCCCAATAGGTTCTCCAGATACCCCTTCAGGTCAACGAATTCGAACAGCCCTACTGGGCGCTGAAACTCCACCAAGAGATCTACATCACTCTCTTCCCGTGCCTCTCCTCGGGCAGTTGACCCAAAAAGCGCCAACGACTTGACACCAAGCCGCTCAAGCTCTGGCCGATGCTCGCGCAACAACCGAATGATCTCGTCACGATTCCTCCCGCGATGTTCCATTGTCACGCTTATCCCATCCCAACTAGCCAGAAGCGGCCTGCCACGCGAGACGACGCTAACGCGGCCTGCTTCTTGGTGTCAAGGGAAAAGCCGGCGCCGCCTCGTAACCGAGACGGGGGGTTCAAGAAGAGGGAGCAGAAGAGGGCGGCGGCTACTCCACGCTCCGCAGCCACACCGCGGTGTCGTGGAAGGCCGCGCCGCCGAAGGGCGGGATGGGGTCGGCGCCGACGAGAGCGTTGATGCCGATGCCGCCCTCGTAATCGGCATTCCCCCACAGGCTCTCGACGATGACCGTCCCCGGCTGGAGGCCGTCGAACCGGCGGACATGGACGGTGGCGGCCCCGCGCTCGTTGCCGATCACGACCCGACTGCCGTCGGCGAGGCCAAGCCGGTCGGCGTCCTCCGGATGGACCAACGTGGTCGGCCGCCCCTCCCGCGTGCGCGAGCCCGGCGTCACCGTGAACGTGGTGTTGAGGAACTGGCGGGCGGGCGAGGTCATGAGGCGGAAGGGTTTGTCAGGTGTTGCGGCCTCGATGGTGTCAAGCTGGTCGGGGAGGCGGGGCATCCGCCTCCAGTCCGATCCCACCTTCGACCAGTCCGGCGCAAAGCGGAACTTCTTATCGGGCGTGCCGAATCCCTCCAGAAAATGCGCCTCCCGGAACGGCCGGGCGGCGTCAACCCAGCGCTCTTCCATCACGGTCTTGGCGTCCGGCCAGCCGGAGGCCTTGAGCGTCCAGTCAATCAACTCCATGGGGGTCATCTCGAAGCCGGGATGCTCGGCCCCCAGACGGCGGGCGAGGCCCTGCAGAACCTCGTGGTTCGACCGGCATTCCCCGGGGGGCTCGATCAGCTTGGGGCCGATCTGGATGTGGCTGTGCCCGCCGGCCTGATACAGGTCGTCGTGCTCCATGAACATGGTGGCGGGCAGGACGACATCGGCGTACCGGGCCGTCTCGGTCATGAACTGCTCGTGGACGGCCAGGAAGAGATCCTCGCGCGAGAGGCCCTTCTTCACCCGGGTGGAGTCGGGCGCCACCACGGCCGGATTGGTGTTCTGGACGAGCATGGCGGCGATGGGCGGCCCGTCTTTTAGCGCGCCGGCATCTCCCAGGAGCACTTCGCCGATCCGGCACATGTCCAGCTCGCGCGTGCTCCGGTCGAGGGCGTCGAGCCCTTCGATCATCGTCTTGTTCCAGTGGTACAGCCCGCGGTTGCTCCAGAAGGCGCCGCCGCCCTCGTGTGCCCACGCGCCCGTCACCGAGGGCAGACACGTGACCGCGTGCATCGCGGCGGAGCCGTTGCGCGACCGGGTGAATCCGTATCCCAGCCGGATGTAGGCCCGCTTGGTGCCGTTGTAGAGCCGGGAGAATGCCTCGATCTCCTGAACGGAGAGGCCGGTGATGGCGGCTGCCCATTGCGGTCCCCGGGCAGCCAGATGGCCTTCCAGGTCGGCCGGAAAATCAGTGTAGGCCTTGAGATAGGCCAAGTCGGCCAGGCCGTCCCGGAAGGCGCAGTGCATCACCGCGCAGGCGAGCGCCGCGTCGGTCCCCGGCCGCAGGCACAAGTGCATGTCGGCGACTTCCGCCGTGCCGCTGCGATAAGGGTCCACGACCACCAGCTTCGCCCCGCGTCCCTTCCGGGCCCGGGTGACATGGGTCATGACGTTGACCTGGGTCGCCACCGGGTTCCCGCCCCAGACGACGATCAGATCGGCCTTGGCCATCTCCCGCGGATCGGGGCCGATGAACCGTCCGGTGCCGGCGATCCAGCCGGCCTCGGCCGAGGCGGTACAGATCGTCTTTCTCTGGCGCGAGTAGCGCATGACGTGGCGCAACCGATTGATGCCGTCCCGCATCACCAGGCCCATGGTGCCCGCATAATAGTAGGGCCACACCGCCTCCGAGCCGAACCGCGCCGCGGCGAGGAAACGCTCCGCAATGCGGTCGAGGGCCTCGTCCCAGCCGATCCGGCGGAACTGGGTGGAGCCCTTGGGCCCCACCCGGAAGAGCGGGTGGGTGAGCCGGTCCGGGTGATGGATCCGCTCGGCGTACCGGCCGACTTTGGCGCAGATCACTCCCGCCGTATAGGTGTTCGCCCTGGCCCCGTGGACCCGGCCGATGCGGCCTCCGTCGAGGACCTCGACCTCCAGTGCGCAGGTGGAGGGGCAGTCATGCGGGCAGACGGAGCGGCGGACCGCTGTAGACACGGTTTTGGCCTGGACCCGAGAGAAACTTCGAACCGCCATGATCACCCAACGCCAGCGCTGGGTACCCGGGTCGCCAAGAAAGCGTAGTTTCCAACTCTGCATCGAAGAACGCGAAACCCAGTTCTTGGGGCATTCAGAAGTTTCGTCGGTTTCTTCCCAAGAGCCATGTCTGTCTTGGCGTGCATGGCGTCTTGGCGGTTGGTAATTTCGGATTGGGGCTAGGTTACACGTTCAAGGTTTCGGGGGAAAGCGTCTCGGCTCTTTTTCCCGAGGCTCGGCTCTCCCCGCCTGCCTGCCGTCGGCGAGCAGGGGCACTCGGCTCTAGTGTGCTGTCTCTCACGTTCCTTTACAATTCCGTTCACCCTGAGCCCGTCGAAGGGTGCGGACTCTGGGCTTCGACAAGCTCAGCCTGAACGGGCTTTCTGTAAAGCTTTCTCTGAGACAGCACACAATGCTCTTGAATCCCGCCTACCCTTTCACGGCCCCCGCCGTCAGGCCCGAGATGTAGTGCTTCACGAAGAAGGAATAGAGGAAGGCGATGGGGAACGAGCCCAGGACCGCCGAGGCCATGAGCGAGCCCCAGAACAGGGTGTCGGCCTTAATCATGTCGCTCACGACGCCCACCGGGATGGTTTTCATGGACCCCGAGGACATGAAGATCAGGGCGTAGAGGAACTCGTTCCAGCAGAGAGTAAAGGAGAAGATGCCGGCGGACAGGAGGCCGGGGATCGAGAGGGGCAGGATCATCCGGACGAGGATTTGGAGGCGCGAGCAGCCGTCGGCCATGGCACTCTCCTCGATCTCCTTGGGGATCGTCCGGAAGTAGCCCATGAGCAGCCAGGAGGCGAACGGGATGAGCTGCGTCGGGTAGGTGAGGATGAGCGCCCAGTACGTGTTGTAGAGCCCCAGCTTGGCGATGACCTGCGCCAGCGGCAGGAACAGCAGCGTGGGCGGCACCAGGTAGGCCAGGAAGATCCCGACGCCCAAGAAGTTGCTCCCGGGGAATCGCAGGCGGGCCAGGGCGTAGCCGATCAGCACGCTGCAGCCCAGCGACACGATGGTCGAGACCACCGACACGATGAGTGTATTCTTCACCCATTCGGGGAAGGCGGTGTTCTCGAAGAGATACCGGTAGTTCTCCAGCGTGAACTTCTGGATCCAGAAGGGATTATACTTCATCTCGAACAGGTCGTTGGTCGGCTTGACCGAGACGATGGTCATCCAGTAGAAGGGGAAGAGCAGGAAGACCACATAGAACACCAGCGGCAGATAGATATTCAGCAGCCGGTTGCTCAGTCCTTCGCTGCCGACCATCCCCTACTCCTCCCGCCGCAGATACACCAGAAGGATGATGGCGAAGACCGCGAGAATGGGGAACATGTAGAGGGCGATGGCCGCCCCCACGCCGATCTCGGTGGCCGACAGGCCGATCTGGTACGCGTACGTCCCGAAGATGTGAGTCTGGTTGGCCGGCCCGCCCTTGGTGAGGACGTAGATCAACTGGAAATCGGCGAAGGTCCAGATGATGGAGAGCAAGCCCGCGATCAGGACGACCCCCTTGATGTGCGGCACCGTCACGTGCAGGAACCGGTGCCACATGCCCGCCCCATCAATGGCCGCCGCCTCCTGGAGCTCCGCGGGCACCGCCTGGAGCCCTGCTAGGATGATGATGCCGAAGAACGGCGTGCCCCGCCAGATGTTTGCCAGACACACCGAGGAGATCGCCAGCGTGGGGTCGCCGAGGAAGTTGATGTTCTTGCTGATCAGGCCCAGGTTCTTCAGCAGCCACGAGATGGGGCTGAACACCGGGTCGAAGATCATGAACCAGCCGAGGGTGGAAAGCGCCGTGGGCACGATCCAGGGCATCATCACCGCCGCCCGAACCGGGCTGCTGAACCGCATGCGGTTGTTCAGCACCAGCGCCAGGCCCAGGCCCAGGGCCGCCTTGAACGGCACCGTCACCAGCGCGTAGATGAACGTGTTCCGCGTCGTCTGGTGGAAGATGCTGTCGTCCAGAAGGTCAACGAAGTTCCGGAGGCCGATGAACTCCCCTGGGCGGCCGATGCCGCTGTCGGTGAGCGACAGCCAGATCCCCAGGAAGAAGGGGTAGGCCATGAACACCATGAGCAGCAAGGCGCCCGGCAACATGAGGATAACGCCCAGGCTCGACTCGCGCTCGAACAGTGATTTGGCCGACACCGCGCCGCCGCGGAACTCTCCCTTTCGGGCTATCGCCTGCGACACGCCCAAGGTACCCTCCAAAGGGCGGGCAGTCACGCCGTGAGGCGTGACTGCCCGGAACGACCGAACCAAACGCCGAGGCGGCCGGCCCGGCGGCGCGGCCCCCGCGGGGCCACGCCGCCCGGAACCGGAGCCGTCACCCGCCCGGACCTACAGACCGTAGGCCCGCTTGAGCTGCTCAGCGCCCCACTCCACCGCCGCCTTGGCGTCGCCGGACTGCACCGCCTTGGCGAAGGTGTCCACGACGATATACTTCGACCACGCGAGCGCCGCCTTCTCGTTCGGAGGTCCAGCAAACCCGGTGTTCAGGCCGTACTTGGGCTGCTGCTTGAAGGGGGTCATTTTGGGATCTTTGAGCCACATCGGGTCGTCCGCGAGCTTCTTGACGTGCTGGAGGTGGTAGCCCTCCTGGAGCCGCCACCACGCGTTGTACTGCTCGTCCTGGAACCACCACTTCAAGAACTCCTTCGCCCCGGCGATGTTCTTGGAGTTCTTGAGGATGGCCCAGGTTCGGGTCTCCAGCCAGTAGAACCGGCCGGCCGGGCCCTTGGGGATGAGAATGTGGTGGGTGTCCTTGGCGATGTCCTGTTTGTCCTTCTTGGCCGCGAAGTAGATGCTGGAGCCGTTGAAGGTGCTGGAGATCTGCTCCGACAGGTACGCCCGGTTGTTGTTGCTGTCGTCCCAGGACGTGCCGGTCTCGTCGTAGCCGTCCTTCCACGCCTGGACGAACTTCTTCATGGCGTCCACGAACTCGGGCTTGTTGAACGCGATCGACTTCTGGTCCTTGGCCAGCTCCATGGCCCCGTTGGACCACATGTAGGGGTAGCAGAAGCCCGGCGGGTCCCCCGTGCTGTGGCCCAGGGCCTGGCCGAACGGCTTCCCCTTCGCCTTCAGCTTCTTGGCCACGGCGAAGTACTGGTCCCAGGTCATGTCGATCTTGTTGCCGTCCTCCGCATTGGCCACCCCGACATCCTTGAACATGCTGACCCGGTAGGCCATGGAGGCGTTGCTGTACCCATTGGGGATGCCCAGCCACCGGCCGGCCACCTTCCCGGAGTTCAGCACGTACGGCTCGAAGCCGCCGCCGCGCTTGCCGACCGCTTCGGCTTCCTCGGACACGTCCACCAGGTTGTCCTTGTAGAGGAAGTTCCAGCCCGGCCAGAGGTCCATGACGTCCACGCCGCCGGCCTGGACGGCCGCTGCGATCTTCGGCTGCAGGTCCGGCCAGTTCAGGAAATCGACCGCCATCGTGA
>JACQVO010000124.1 GCA_016209725.1 Candidatus Methylomirabilota bacterium
CTCCTGGTTGATGACCTTCAGCTCGTAGCCGGGGATGGCCGGCCCGATGGACCCGGGTTTCACATTCTTCGTGGCGGCGCTGGAGATGAACACGAACATCATCTCCGTGGTTCCCAGGCCCTCGAAGATCTCCAACCCGAACTTGGCCTTCCAATCGTGGTAGGTCTGGGCGGTGAGGGACTCCCCGCCCCCCGTGCAGGTGCGTAAGGAGCTCAGGTTGTACTTCCTCTCCGCATCCAAAACCTGAAGCATCTTGCGGTACGCGGTCGGCAGAATGGAGAGGATGGTGACCTTGTGGTTCTGGATGGTTTCAAACATGGCCTCGGGGGTGAACCGCGCGATCAGGGAGACCGCCGCGCCGAAGCGGTACGGAATCGCCGCCACCGCCGAGTAGCCGGCTGCCATGGCGATGGGCGCCGAGCCGCCGATGATGTCGGTCTCCGTGACGTTCCAGCAGTGCTTGCCGAAGCCGTCCGGGACGATCAGGGCTTCCTCCATGAAGTGGGCGGTGCCCTTGGGTAGCCCGGTGGTCCCCGAGGTGAAGAGCAGGACCGAGACGTCCATCCGATCGCGGCGGACCGGGTCGCACTCCGGCTTCTCGGCGTCCAAGAGCTCCTGCCACAGGAGGTAGCCTTTCGCCTTCCAGGCCGCCTGCTGCTCCGGTGTGCCGCCGACGACGATCACGTGGTTCACCGTCTTCAGGTTCGGCCTCGCCTTCTCCAATTCCTCCAACATGGCGCCGGCCACGATGACCGCTTTGGATTCGGACATATTGGCGACATGGGTGATCTCCGCCTGGGAGAACAGGGCGGAGGTGGGCAGGCTCACCGCGCCGATCTTGATGATGGCGAAGTTGGCCATGACCGCCGGGGGGATGTTGGGCAGCCGCAGCAGCACCCGGTCGGCCTCCTCGATCCCCAGGCGCTTCAGGGCGCTCCCCAGCTTGTTCACGTTGGCCAGGACGGCCTTGTAGGGGATCTTCTTGTCCTCGAAGTAGATGGCGGTCCGGTCCCCCTTGCCCGCCGCCACTTGCTTGTCCAGCAGCTCCTCGGTGCTGTTCAGCCGTTGCGGGTAGGTTTGGAGCTCCGGCAGTTGGTAGATCCGGTTGGGCCACAACTCTCTCGGTGGCAAGTAATCGGCGGGAATCTGCCCCATGGCCCCCTCCTCTTTCCGCTATGTCTTGTTGACGAGGTTCTGTAGGGCCTCTTCGACGCCCACCAGGCGGCCCAGCTCCTTGTCACTCCTGGGGAACACTTCTTCCGGATACCGGTCGCCGTCCTTCGCGAAGACCAGCAAGGCGGGAACCGTCTTCCCCATGTCCTCCTCCAGGGCCCCCTTGGCGCCGAAGACCGCCCGCTTTGATGCGCTGGGTCCCGTCACCGCCGCATTATACGTCTTGAAGGCCACTGGCTGTTCCCCGCAGTCCTGGGCAACAACACTCACGCCCTTCCCCTTCAACAGCTCGCAGAGTTGGAGGGCTTTCGCGTTATCGCAGTGGAATTGCATGGCGGTTTCGTGCTTGCTGCTGTAGTAGAATTCAACCTTCACGATTCAATCCTCCTTGTCCTGGTCTTCCCTGCCTCCCAGAGACCGCGAAACGGCAAACACCCCCTCCCCGTTGTATTCGAACAAGGGCATCTCTGCTTGGGCAAAAATAAGCCACGGCTGCTCATCACAGCCGTGGCTCTCCCCCCCTCCTTCATTTACTCCCTAGCGGCCCTACGAGCCGGGCTTCCAACCCTTGGGGATGATCCGGACAAAGGGCCAGTCAATCTTGGTGCAGTAGCCATCGTACGCCTTCTGGACGTGGGCGTCCAGCGCGGGCTTGAAACAATCGGCAACGCCGTGGATCGGGCACTTGGCCTGGTCTGCCATGCGGACTCCCTCCTTCTTCTCAGGTCTCGTGACGGGCGGGGTGGCCGTCGGCGCGGCAGCAGCCCTCGCGGGGGCAACGCCCTTCGCTGCCGGTGGGGCCGGCTTGGCCGGGCTCTTTGCCGTCGGCCTCTTCTTCGGGGCGACGGTCCGCCTCTTGAGGGCAACTGGCTTTGCCGCGCGGGCCTTCGGCTTGCGCGTCTTAGCTGCCCCCTTCACCGGGGCAGCCCGCCGAGCCTTCCCTCCCACCCCTTTCTTTTTTGCCTTGGGCATCCAGTCACCCACTCCTAGTAGTCGCGCCCTTCCATGATGAACCGGGGCCGGCTTCCCACCAGGTCCTCAGGCTTCAACGGCCCACCGCTCACCGGCTTGCCCCGGATGCTCTTGCGGATGGGGATGGGCTTGCCGACGAAGTCGGCGCGGGCCATGACCGGGGGGTTCACCTTCGTGGTGTCGGTGATCTTCGTCTTGTAGTCCTTGGACTGGGCGTACCCGGGCAGCTTGTCGTGCGGCGGCTGGGCCGCGGTGGGACCGGAGACCCGCACGCCATTGTCAATCTTCACCGCCCAGATGGCGCCGCAGCCGGCGCACTTCACCTTCCCCTCGAAGAACCAGAAGGTGAAGGGATCCAGGTAGTTGACGATTTCGCACTTTCCGCATTCCAGGAGCAGCGAGCATTGCTTGAAGTCTGCCATGCAGATCCCTCCTTGGTCGGCCCGGCGGAGCCGCCCAGGATTTCCCGGGACGGCCCCGCTGCCCCCCTAGATTATCTCGTTCTTCTCCAGCTCTCTGATCTGGTCCAGGCCGTAGCCGCAGTACTTCTGCAGGATATACTCGTTGTCGGCACCCACCGGCTTGAAGGCCCACCGGTGCCGGGGAGGGGTATCGGAGAGATGGTACCCCAGCCCCTGGCTCAGGACATCGCCGAAGTACGGGTCGTCCAGCCAGTGGAGTTCGTCCCGCAGTTGGAAGTGCTCCTGCTGGGCGCACTCCTTGTTGCTCCAGACCGGCTGGCTGTTGATGTTGTTGTCCTCCATGAACTTCCAGACGTCCTCTTTGGTCTTGTCCTTGGCCCACTCTTCCAGGGCGGTGTAAATCTCCGTCTGGGCCGCGGGCTGGATGCGATCGTCGGCCTTGGCATACTTGCCGGCCAGCGGCTTCAGGTTCGAGACTGCCTGGCACAGACGGGCAAAGTCGCCGTCCTCCGGGGCGGAGACCAGGATGTACCCCTCTTCCATCTCCTGGGGATTCTTGGAGGTGGGATACGACGACTTCCCGCACTTGATGATCCCGTGGACGCATATCTCGGTATCCCAGTCACCCCACCGCTGCTTGATCACCCCGTAGCGGCCGTAGATCGGGAGGGCGCTCTCCAGGTGGCGGGTGGCGCCGTGGACCTGGCTGTACTCGATGAACTCTCCGACGCCGGAGACGTTATCCCGCCACCAGAGGGCGGCCAGGCCGGCAAAGCAGCCCATCATGCCCCCCCAGTAGTCGGCCAGCCAGATAGTGTGCATGGATGGTAATCCGATGGTCGGGTGGCCGTGGCCCGGGGCCGGGAAGCCAGTCACCGAGAAGCAGCCGCCCTGGGCCTGCCCCAGGATGTCGTAGGAAGCGCGGACACGCCCTGGGCCCCACCCGCCGAAGCCGCCCATCCAGATGTAGGTCAGGCGGGGGTTGATCTTGGCAGCCTGGCGGTAGCCGATCCCCCAGCGGTCGAAGGTCCCAGGCCGGTAGTTCTCAGCCTGGATGTCGGCCTTGGCCTGAATGCGGTGGACGATCTCCACTCCCTCGGGCTTGTGGAAGTCCACGGAAAGGAAGTACTCGTTGTGGTTCGCCCCGAAAAAGCCCAGCCCCGTCCCCTTGTCCGGCATCTGCTTCGAGAGGGGATACAGGAAAGGCTCGTTGTACGGGGTGGTATGGCGCATCGGCTCGCCCCGGCGGGGTAGCTCGATCTTGATCGTCTCCATCCCCAGCTCGGCGAAGTAGTTGGCGCAGGATGGGCCGAGGATGTACTGAGTGGTGGAGATAGCCACGTACCCCTTGAAAGCCTCTGGCTTCTCGAAGATCTTCTTTGCGTCGAAGGTCTCTCGGCAGTATTGCTCAAAGCTCTTCTGTTCTGCCATTTGGTCATTCCCCCCTTTCGACAGCCCTAGATGACCCCTCGCTTCTTCAGGCCGTCAATGTCGTCCTTCTTGAAGCCGAAGATCCGGCGATAGACCTCTTCGTTGTCGTACCCGGTCGGCCGGCCGATCCACTTGAGCCGTGGCGGAGCCTTCTGGGCCAACTGGGGCGGCGGGGCGTGGAGGACCTTCCCGTACAGGGTGTCGTCGATCATCCCCACGTGACCCCGGTACTTGAAGTGCGGAAACTCCGCCACCTCGTCGGTAAAGGTCACGCCGCCAGAGGCCACCTCTTCGGCCTGAAGCTTCGTCTCGGCCTCGAGGCGGGTGTTGTCCTTGAACCACTCCGACAGAGTGGTATAGGTCTCGACCTGGGCATAGTAGGGGAGCCGGTCCACCACGATCTTGAGCGCCGGATCCTCGATGATGTGCTCCTCCAGTTCCGCCTTGTCCTTGCCGACGGTCTTCCAGATCCGGAACCACAGGCGATCGTGGCCGCCACCGACCATGATCTGGCCATCCTTGCAAGGATTCACCGCATAGATATTGATGGCCAGGTCCCAGTTCCCGAAGCGGGGCCGCACGCTCCCATCCATCCCCTGCCAGCCCCAGTTGTAGTCAATGATCCGCATTATCCCGGCCGCCGAGGTCGCCTCGACGAACTGGCCGCGGCCCGAGATCCGCTCGCGGTAGTTCAGGGCAGTCATGATCCCAATAGCGGCCTCGGTCCCGCCCACGTGATCGCAGACCCAGAAGCCGGAGCGGGTGGGCCGGCCTCCGAAGGCCACCGGAGCCCCGGTGCCATGGGTGAAGCCACAGGCGTTCTGGCCGACGGGATCGTACATCCAGGGCCGGTCCTTCAGCGGCCCCCACTGCCCTCGCTGCCCCACCCAGCAGTACACCAGCCGTGGGTTGATCTGGGAAAGCTGCCGGTAACCGATCCCCCAGGCGTCGAACTGTCCGGGGGGGTAGTTCTCGATCAGGACATCCGCATCAACCGCCAACTTCTTGAGCAGCTCCCGGCCCTCGGCGGTCTCCAGGTTCATCGTGATGGACAGCTTGTTCCGGCACTCGTGGAGGAATTTTCCCCCAACCGCCTCGCCGGTGGCACTGTCCTTGAACATCCAATCCTTGCGGCCGAAGGGGGTATGCTTCCGTGTCGGATCACCACCGGGCGGCTCGACCATGATGACCTCGGCCCCGTGCTCGGCAAAGAGCGAAGAGCACCAGTGACCGATGTTCATCTTGATGGAGCAATCCAGAACGCGGATGCGATTCAGCTTCTCCGGCTTTTTTCCTACATCGCGGAAGTGCACATTGGCTTCCAGCCAGTTGGGGTATTCCCGCGCCTGCTCACTGAGGCCCTTGTAGACCTCATCAGGCGTCGGGAAGGGCACCGCCGGCCACGGCAAAACGGGGATGTCAGAACTCTTGATTTCGGCCATGCTGTCTTCCCCCCCTTGATTTGAGCCAGACAGATTTCACGAACAGGTCTCGAAAGTTCCGTGGTTCGTCCCCCTCCCACCTCCTTTCACCGTTCACCATCCCTCCTTCGCCTCTCGAATTTGAACCCCCTCGACGTTCCTGCGGAAAACCCGCGCCGTCTCCGCGTCAGGCCAGGGCCTCTCCGGGAATTTCATATCCCAAGCGTTGCGAAATCTTCACCCCGGCCTCTTTGACCAAAGGAACCAAGTCGTTCTGGATGCGTTCCGGGGAGAAGCGCGAGACCGGACCAGACAACCCGACCCCTGCCACAACCTTGTGGGAGTAATCCCTCACCGGGGCCGCGACGCAGCAGACCCCCTCTTCCAGCTCTTCATTGTCCACAGCGTATCCCTGGTGGGCCACCTCCCCAAGGTGTCCCAGCAGCCGGTCCAAGTCTGTGAGCGTGTTCGGGGTGAGCTTCCGCAGGGGACGGTCCTTGAAAAGCTGGAAAAGCCGGTCCTGCGATTCGAAGGCGAGTTGCACCTTGCCCGAGGCCGTGCAATAGGCGGGAAGACGATGGCCCAGGCGTGGGATCACGCGGACCGTGTGGTTGGTCTCGTGCATCAGGACATACACCACATCCGTCCCCTCGGTCACGGCGAGATACGCGGTCTCGTTACACTTGCCCACCAACTCTTCCAGAATGGGACGTGCCTGGCGCCGAAGGCCGAGGTGATGCAGGAAGACGTTGGCCACTTCGAAAATCTTTATGCCGAGGCGATAGTTGCCGGTCTTTTGATCCTGCTCGATGTAGCCACGGGTTTCCAGCGTGGCCAGCAAACGGAAGACGTTGTTCTTGTGCAAATTCAGCTTGTGGGACAGCTCGGTGACTCCGAGTTCCTCCTCGTTGTAATTGAACACTTCCAGGATATCCAGCGCCCGGTCCACGGCCTGGACGACGTACTCGGATTTCTCCTTTCGGCGATGCTCCATCCTTGGCGCCCCCAGGGCAGGAAAGCGAGAAATCGCCCCGACTCAGCCTGTGGATTCCCTGTGGATGAGCTGTGGAGCGGACTGAATGAGAAGTCTGCCCGGTCAGTCAGGGATTGTTGGTCCGCCCAGGGAGTTGGGTGTATATAAAATATCGTTCTATCATTGTCAAGAAAAAAATGTGCGTTTTTTTCAGTTTAGCGTCCAATGGCTATCCCTGGGAACATCCGGGACTATTCAAGACACTAATTTGCCATCTGAAATACAGATATTTCAAATAGTTACAAACGTCATGAGCAAAGATTCGCTTACCCTACCTGGATTCAATCCTCTGTTTTATAAGCGTCTCACTTCCCAACAGAATGTGTAGGAACCAGCGGAGATGTCCGGGGTCATCCGGGCAGGAATCTACTGAACTAAAATGGCCATTC
Organism: Candidatus Methylomirabilota bacterium; assembly: GCA_016209725.1. Classification (GTDB taxonomy): domain Bacteria; phylum Methylomirabilota; class Methylomirabilia; order Methylomirabilales; family 2-02-FULL-66-22; genus 2-02-FULL-66-22. The sequence continues at coordinate 6,842 of JACQVO010000124.1, forward strand.
ACTTTTCGCCATGAGATAGGGGGGTGCTGCTGGGGGGCGGGGAAAGAAGACTCCCCGCCCACCGGCGAAGAAGGGAATCATCGAGGTCTGAATCGGCTGGCCGAGTCTAGGAAACCTTCGGGACCTTCCTCCAGTCGGCCAGGAACTTCTCCAGTCCGATATCGGTCAGGGGATGTTTCAGCAGTTGGCGCAGGACTGCCGGCGGCATGGTGCACACGTGGGCCCCCGCCATGGCGGCCTCCACGAAATGCAGCGGGTTCCGGAGACTGGCGGCCAGGACCTTGGTTGGATACCCGTAGTTCCGGTAGATGGTCACGATCTGTCGCACCAGATCCATCCCCACGTGGCTGATGTCGTCCAGCCGACCGACGAAGGGGCTGATATAGCCGGCGCCGGCCTTCGCGGCCAGGAGCGCCTGACTGGGGGAGAAACACAAGGTGACATTGGTCTTGATCCCTTCCAGCGCCAGCTGCCTGACCGCCTTCATGCCTTCGCCGATCAGCGGAATCTTTACCACCACATTGGCGTGGATTTTGGCCAGATCTCGCGCTTCAGCCAGCATGCCCTGGGCATCGGTGCTGACCACCTCGAGACTGATGGGTCCGTCCACAATGCGAATGATCTCATCCACGATCTCCGGGAAGGGCCGCCCCTCCTTCGCCACCAGCGACGGATTGGTCGTGATCCCATCCACGAGGCCGAGGCTTGCCAACTCGCGAATCTCCTTCACGTCGGCGGTATCGAGAAAGATCTGCATGTCGCACCTCCATCCCCCCCTCACCTTCCTCCTCTCCCCCACTTGATGGGGGAGAGGGTGGGAGGGGGGGTCATCCGGGCCTGGGGCCGAAGATCGCCGTGCCGATCCGGACCAGGGTGGCGCCCTCCTCGATGGCCACCTCGAAATCATGCGTCATCCCCATGGACAGCTCGGGCACGGCGAATCCCTTCCCCGCGACTTCGTCGCGGAGATTCCGAAGGCGCCGGAAGAAGGGCCGCACGTCCTCGGGGTCGGGGAGGAAGGGCGGGATGGCCATCAGGCCCTCAATGCGGAGATTGGGTAGTTCCCTCGTTGCCTCCAGCAACGGGCAGACACCCTCCTCGGATATTCCGCCCTTGCTTTCCTCGCCGCCGAGATTGACCTCGATCAGGCACCCCACCAGCTTCCCCGCCTCCTCGCCGCTCCGGTCCAACGCCTGGGCCAGCTTCACCGAATCCAGCGAGTGGATCAGCTCGAAAAGCTGGACGGCGAGCTTGGCCTTGTTCGTCTGGAGGTGTCCCACCAGGTGCCATCTCGCCAGGCCGGGCAGGGCGGCGACCTTGTCGCGCGCCTCCTGGACCCGGTTCTCGCCGAGGAGGATGATCCCAGCGGCGACGGCCTCGCGGATGATCTCCGGGGAAACCGTCTTGCTGATCGCCACCAGCCTGATCGAGGAGGGCTCTCGCCCGATCCGCAGGGCAGCGACTCGGATCCGTTCCTGTACACGGAGCAGGCGGTCCCGAATACCCTCAGCCACGACGCGATCTCCAATCCTGTCATACGCTAGCAGAGCACCCGGGCAGTGTCAACGATGGTTGGATGCGCGGTGTGAGTGAGATCCGAAGGTCGGAGGCTCATTCATCGCCTCTTCACCGCAATTGTTGCGGATGCTCCCGTTAGGCTCATGTATGTGTAACTCCTCGGCTTCTCAATCCGTTCTCACCCCATCTCTCTCGCCACCCCCCACCCTGGACCACCAGAACCTGCAACAAATGCAGAAGGTCATCGCTTGTTGGACTCGGCGAGTGAGGTACAAACGCGGGCCATGGCTCGCCATCCTCTTGGAAAGAAACGCTTTACTGAAGAGCTAGCCGACACTTGCAAGCCTGGTATGCCGCTTGCCCCCCTGTAAATAAGGAGAGATACGGCACGGTCCACACATTCACCTCCGGAGGCCCGGAGAGACGGCAGAGATTTCGGACAGGGCCTGCTGGCGCCCTCGGATGGCCGAATGGAGTTTGCCCCATGGAGATTGAGGACCAGATCGAAGGCGTTCTTCTCCCCTTGCGTCGTGAAATGGCGTCGGAGGGGGGATCAGTGCGCTTGGCGCGGCTAGATGGGGAGATAGCCCTCATAGAACTCAGCGGTCCCCGTTCCCTCTCTTGGACGTTTGGGGTTACGGCAGCAGTGCAGAGCCGTCTGCCGCATCTTACCGTGATGACCACCCTAGGCTCCGTTGCAGGGGGCGCGGGGCCCTAGCCCAACTTCCAATGTGGGCTACTGTCGATCCGGTGATTTCGTGGGGTTACCATGTCATTCAGTGACTATCGCTCGCACCCAGGTCCTCACCGGCTTCATGACCTC
>JACQVO010000125.1 GCA_016209725.1 Candidatus Methylomirabilota bacterium
GCAGTCCGAATGATACGTCACCGTAATTACGCCCAGGAGTACTTAGTCTTTCAGCCTTCGGTATTGGACCTTCGACATTCGCGATTCCACATTCGATATTCGATATTCGCTGTCATAGGACCTTCAGGCCGTCCCGGTCTATCTCCAGAACCTCGGCGCGGGCGGTCACGTTCGCCCGGGCTTTCCAGCAGGCCACCATCCGCCGCCCGATCTCGTCCCCGTCCCCGCTGGTGAGCGCCAGGAGCGTCGGCCCCGCCCCGCTCAGGAAGCAGGCCAGGGCGCCGCCCCGTTCCCCCTCGGCCAGCACCTCGGCCATGCCCGGCACGAGGGGCGCGCGATACGGCTGATGCAGCCGATCCTGCGCCGCCTCGCGCAGGAGATCCAGACGCCCTGCCTGCATGGCGGCCAGGAAGAGGGCCGCCCGGCCGACGTTGAAGACCGCATCCGCCCGGGGCACCGTCGCCGGGAGCGCCTTGCGGGCCTTGGCCGTGGACAGGTGAAACTCGGGGATCACGGCGACGGCTCGCAGGCCTTCCGGCACCGGGAGCTTGACACAGCGGACCCTGCCCTCGACCAGCGCGGAGACGGTGAGGCCCCCCAGAAGCGCCGGCGTGATGTTATCCGGATGGCCCTCGAAAGGGAGCGCCAGGTCCAAGAGCTCCTCGGGACCCAGGGTAACGCCGGCGAGGGCAGCGGCCGCCGCCACCCCTCCCAGGGCAGCCGCCGAGCTGCTGCCCAGGCCGCGGCTCAAGGGGATGCGGTTCAGCATCCGGACCCGAACGCCGCCGGGGCGAAGGCCCAGCCGCTCCAGCGTCTCGGTGACACTCCTGACCACCAGATTCCGGTCCCCCAGGGCCTGCAGCCGCTCCGCCCCCTCCCCTTCGACCTCCAGCGTCAGGCCGACGCCCGTCAGCTCCACCTCGATCTCGTTGTAGAGGCCCAGGGCCATTCCCAGGACGTCGAACCCCGGCCCCAGGTTCGCCGTAGACGCGGGCACTCGCACCCGAACCTCTCGCCGCTCGATCATGCTGTCTTGTATACCTCAAGCCATCCGCCCGCCGCAACCCCCGCAGTGAATTCAGCTCCCCCCGTGCCCGGCAGGTTGGGCCGGCGGGTGGGGGGGTCTAGGGTATCGTCATGCAGAAGGCGGCCGCGACAGAGCTATTGCGGTTGAGTGCTTGCGGAGGTCAGGCCTGCTCGGGCTCGCCCTCAGGCGGTAGCGTCTTCATCAAGACCTCGACCTCCCGAATGAGCGCAGGCAGGTTCGGCCTCGTAAAGCTCATGCCTGGCGCCGGAATCCGGTGATGCTTGATATCGGGCGGGAGGTGCTTATGGTGGGGATGTGTGCTCTGGAGAGTTGAGTCCCTTGGGTGCGGCTGGGAATCGTACCAGTAAAGCTTCTCGTCGCCTTTCCACACTTCGTAGCCGTACTCGTCTATCACGCCGGGTAGTCGGTGAAACGCAAGCCGCTGACGGATCACCAGGCGCAGCCCGAGATCGAACTGCAATTCACCTGCAATCCTTGCCAGCGTCGCCCCGCGCCTGACGAAGGCAACCGTGGAGTGTCGCACTGACCGAAACTGTTGCATGATCGTATGCACGAAGTGCTCGTAGTCCGCCAGGGACGCCAGAGGATTGCTCACGTGACCACACGGATGAGTCCTGCGATACTCGGCGCACCACCTTGCTGGCGCTGGACTTCATTGCGGTAGTCGGCCTGGCGAGCCAGCCACGTCCGATAGACGCTCGCCCACTCCCCGAAGTCCAAGACCCACCCGGCATCCTCCGGTTCTTCCCCGCCTACGAATGCGGCATAGAATGTTTCCGAGCGCACGCCGAACTTCCGCTCGAAGGCCAGCAACTCTTCTTCCAGAGCGTGGATATCGCTCAGAATCTCCCGCAACCCCATGGATCACCTCCGAAAGCGAGTATAGCTGTGCCGACAGATCCTTGCAATACCGCAACCGCGCAGGCAGTGTCAAGGCCAAGGTGGTACGAGATAGGCATTGACAGTAGTGATTGACACGAACTGCGTGACGGACTGCTCGACGGACTTGACTTCCGGGTGTCTGGGGGCTATAAAGCCACGACGGAGGCACGCATGCTCAACGGAAAGCGTCTGGCGTTCGTCGGCGGCGGCAACATGGCCGAGGCCATGATCCGGGGGCTCCTGGCGGCCAAGCTCATGGCACCCGATGACCTCCTGGTCTCGGACGTGCGGGAGGACCGGCTCGCCTACCTCCAGGAGACCTACCGCGTCCACACCTCCACCAGCAACGCCGAGGTGGCCGGCAAGGCGGAGATCGTGCTCCTGGCGGTGAAGCCCCAGATCATGGGTCAGGTCCTGGACGGTTTGATCGATGTGGTCAACGGCGACAAGCTGATCGTCTCCATCGCCGCAGGCGTGACCACCACCTTCATCGCCGACAAGTTTCCCAGCCAGGTGCGGGTGGTCCGGGTGATGCCCAATACGCCGGCCCTCGTCCTGGAGGCGGCCAGCGCCCTCACCCCCGGAACCCATGCCACCCCCCAGGATCTCGAGATCGCCAAGCGCCTCTTCCGGGCCGTCGGGAAGGTCGTCATTGTGGACGAGACGCTGATGGACGCCATCACCGGCCTCTCGGGGAGCGGTCCGGCCTACATCTTCCTCATCATTGACGCCCTCTCGGATGCCGGAGTGAAGGTGGGCCTGTCCCGGGACGTGGCCCAACTCCTGGCGGCCCAGACGGTCCTGGGGGCGGCCCGCATGGTCCTGGAGACCAAGAAGCACCCGGGCGAGCTGAAGGACATGGTCACCTCGCCTGGCGGCACAGCCATCGCTGGGCTGCATACCCTGGAGCAGGGCGGGCTGCGGACCACCCTCATGAACGCCGTGGAGGCGGCCACCCTCCGCTCGCGGGAATTGGGACAGCGGTAAACACCGCGTGTCAGTCTGACCGATTACCGAAGGGTGCTTGATGTTCATCGCCGGCAATTTCCTGAGTGCCCTGGCCGGGGTATTGAACTGGGTGCTCTGGGCGTACATGTGGATCATCATCATCCGGGCCCTCCTCTCCTGGGTGAATCCTGATCCATGGAATCCCATCGTCCAGTTCCTGAACCGGGTCACGGAGCCCGTCCTGGCTCCTCTGCGGCGGCGGCTGCCTACCTGGCAGTGGGGGATTGACTTTTCACCCCTGGTGGCGATCCTGGCCATCTACTTTATTCAGCGGTTCGTGGTGGGATCGATCATGGACTTGGCCTGGAGGATCCGCTGATGGAGATTTCGCCGCTCGAGATCACCCAACGGGAGTTCGCCAGGAAGTTCCGCGGGCTGGACCCGGAGGAGGTGCAGACCTTCCTGGAACAGATCGCGGAGGAGATGACCCGCCTCGTGCAGGAGACCACCGAGCAGGCCGCGCAGATCCAGCGCCTGGAGGCGCAGGTGCGGGTCAACCAGGAGCGGGAGGAGTCGCTGCGGAACACCCTGGTCACCGCCCAGAAGATAACCGAGGACATGAAGGCCAACGCCAAGCGCGAAGCGGACCTGATCGTGAAGGAGGGCGAGCTGAACGCGGAGCGGCTGCTGGAGCAGGCCCACCGGAAGCTGGCGCAGGTCCAGGCCGAGGTCGCCGAGCTCATTCGTCAACGCGATCTGTTCGCCGCGAAGCTGCGCGCGATCCTCAAGACCCACCTGGAGTTGCTGGAAGCCCAACCCGCCAGGCCGGTTACCCCAGGGGCGCCCACGCCTCAGCCCCGCCCGGGCGGGGGCACCCCCGGGGCGCCCACCGGATGACGGGCGGCCGGGTGCCAGTCGTGCAGGACGGCCCGGATGTGCTCCTGGCCGTCCGCGTCCAGCCGCGCGCCTCGCGGAACCAGTTGGTCATCGCCGGAACCAGACCCGGTGGAGGAAGCCCCGACTGCCTCACCATCCGCCTGACCGCCCCGCCGGTGGAGGGCGCCGCCAACGCCGCGTGCCGCGCCTTTCTGGCCGACATCCTGGGCATTCCCCAGTCTCGCATCCTCGTTGATCGCGGCGAGACGTCCCGCCACAAACTGCTCCGCCTCCGAAACGCCGACGCCGCCAGCGTGATCGCCCGCCTGCAGCAGACACCCGCCAGGTAACCAGAGATGAGGAACGAAACCTTCTCATCATCCACAGATTACGCAGATTACGCAGATTTTCTTGGGGATAAGACAAGACGTTTGTGTTGAAGTGAAGGCGCGCCGAAATTGCGAAAGTCCTTGGGTCCTTCTCCATACTTTTCTGCTTATGTGAATCTGCGTAATCTGCGTAATCTGCGGATAAGGATTCCCCTCGGGAGGTCCTCCGGAATCTGCGGATCCCTATTCGGTGTTCTTGCGGAGGACCTGGAACTCGAAGAGGCCGGGGACGCTGCGGCCGCCGACGAAGAAGGAGGACAGCTCGAGCAGCAGATGCTTGGCCTCGGGTGTGAGGTTGGGGAAGACCAGGAGGCCCTCGCGTTGGCCGCCGGGCGAGATGACCACGAACCGACTGAACAGGGTGGCCTGGAGGCTCTGGAGGCGCGGACCCGACCCCTCCAATCCCTCCAGGTGCTGGTACATCTCCTCGTAGGGGATGAGGCGTTCGCGCCGGCCCTCCTGGGTGACGAGACCGGCCAGGGTGGGATCGAACTGGAGCTCTTCCGGCGTCTGGTTGTGGATGCGAAGCCAGAAGACCGTGGGCGGCGTCTCCTTCCACACCTCCCGCGGCCAGGGAACCACCAGCCCCGGCTTGCCGGCGAAGTACTGCTCCACTCCCGTGGCAGGGAGCCACCGGACCACCACGGCGGCACCGCCCAGGGAGGCGACGATGGACTCTCCGACCGCCTGGTGCGTGGCCTGGTGCTGCAGGCTGGGACGCACCGTCACCTCGCCCTTGGGGGCGGCGGTGCAGGCGGCGAGGACAAGGCCCACCCCAAAAAGCAAAGCGCGGGCAAGGCGCCCGCGCTCGCGGTTTTTCCGGGGTTGCGGGGGCACGTCCACGTCAGGCGATCCGCATGGCTCGGAGGCGCGCCACCCGCTCCGCCACGGGCGGGTGCGTGGAGAAGAGATGCAGGATACTGGAGCCGCGCAGTGGGTTCACGATGAACATATGGGCCGTGGCAGGATTCGCCTCCAGCGGCAGGGCCGTGGCCGCCCGCTCCAGCTTCTCCAGGGCATCCGCCAGGGCCCAGGGCTTGCGGCTGATCTGGGCCCCGGCCGCATCCGCCAGATACTCCCGAGCCCGCGAGATGGCCATCTGGATGAGCATCGCCGCCAGGGGGGCCACAATGGCGAGAAGCAGCATGCCCACCATCCCGGCGGCCCCGCCGCCCTCGTCATCCTCGCTACCCCGCCCGGCCCCGAACCAGGCGGCAAACTGGGCCATCCGCGCCAGCATCATGATGGCCCCCGCCAGCGTTGCCGCGACGGTGGAGATCAGGATGTCACGATTGCGGACGTGGCCCAATTCGTGGGCCATCACCCCCTCGATCTCGTCGGGGGTCAGGACGCGCAGGATGCCTTGGGTGGCGGCCACGGCCGCGTGGTTCGGGTTGCGCCCCGTGGCGAAGGCATTCGGCGTATCCGTCGGGATGACGTAGACCTTGGGCATGGGCAGTCCGGCCCGTTGCGCCAGGCGCCGGATCAGCGCGTGGAACTCGGGCGCCTCGGCCTGGTTCACTTCCTGGGCGCCATACATCCACAGGACGATCCGATCCGACCACCAATACGAGGCGAAGTTCATCAGCCCGGCAAATAGAAACGCGATGACCATGCCCTGCTCGCCCCCCACCATCCCGCCGATCAGGATGAACAGGACGGTGAGCGCGGCCAGCAGCGCCGTCGTTTTGATTGTGTTGGACATCGGTCGAACTCCTTCAGTAGAACGTGACTACTGTGCTACCTCTCAAGATCGCTTACAATTCCGTTCACCCTGAGTCCCGCCCCGGCGGGATCGAAGGGTGCGGAATCCGGGCTTCGACAAGCATGTCCTGAGCCGAGTCGAAGGGCTCAGCCCGAACGGGTTTCGTGTAATGCGATTTCTGAGACAGTACACTAAGCGGGGCTGCCCCGCCGGGCTGGCAATGGCAGGATAGGGGAGACATCACGGACTGTCAAGACATCCCCGAACCCGGCAACTCGGCAACGAGGCACCTTGGCAATCGGGCACTGCCCCGGCCGCCAGGCCTACCCGGATTATTCGTGAAGTCGCTTCGCACCTCGGAACTGCCCCCTCACCCTGTCCCTCTCCCACGCTGGGGAGAGGGTATCAAAGAATATGCCCCTCTCCCGGGTACCCTCTGGGTGTGGGAGAGGGCGCGGGTGAGGGTGTCTCAGGGATTCGTGAATAATCCGCGCAAACTGCCTGATCGCCAGATCGCCAGGTTGCCGGATTGCCCGATTGCCGAGGCTCAGCCCTTCTCGATCGGGACGTGCCGGACGATCCCCTTCCGGCCCACCGGCACCAGTCCCTCGGCGTTCTGCTGCTCCTGCTCCAAGTGCTTGAACTCCGTTTCCATGCGGCGAAGCATCTCCTGGAACATATCGTTCATGCTCCGCTGCATCTCGTTCATGCGCTCCCGCATGTTGAGGATCACCTCGACACCCGCCAAGTTGACCCCCAGCTCCTTGGTCAATCGCAGGATCAATTCGATCCGTTCCAGATCCTCCTGAGAATAGAGGCGCGTATTCCCATCGGTCCGGGCCGGGCGAAGCAGGCCCTCCCGCTCATACGCCCGGAGCGTCTGTGGGTGGATGTCGAACATATCCGCCACCACGCTGATCATGTACAACGCACGCTTCTGCTTCGGCATGCTCGCTCACACACAGGCCGGGTTAAGGCCAATACTGTTCACTTAGGCCGCGAGCCTGCGGAAATCCCCCCTCGCCCCCCTTTGGCAATGGGGGGTTGGGGGGATTTGCTCGGGTGCTGGGGTCATTGTCGAGCCTTATATGAACAGTATTGGGGTTAAGGCTGTCCGCGCCGCGGATCGGTGGGATTCAGCCGGGCGAACTCCCGCAGCAACTCCTGCGAACGGGCATCCAGGTCGCGCGGGGCCACAATCCTGACCGTCACGAACTGGTCGCCCTGCCCGCCGCTCTTGAGGTGCGGCACCCCCTTGGCCCGCAGGCGGAATACCTGGCCGCTGCTGGTTTCCGGGGGGATGCGCATGCTGGTCACCCCGTCTATCGTCGGCACCTCGATCCTGGCGCCCAGGGCGGCTTCGGTGATCGTGATCGGCACCTCCGCGTACAGGTTATCCCCCTTCCGTTCCAAGACGGGGTGTGGCCGGACCCGGGTGATGATGTACAGGTCGCCTGGCGGGCCGCCGTTGCGCCCCGGCTCCCCCATGCCCTGGAGGCGGACCCGGGAGCCGTTATCCACTCCCGGGGGGATCTTCACGGCAATCCGCTCGGTCCCGAAGCTTACCCCGCGACCAGTACAGGCGCTGCAGATCTCCCGGCTCACCTTGCCGGTACCCCGGCAGCGCAGACAGGCCTGGCTCGTTCGCAGGGGGCCGCGGCCTCGGAGTCGCCCGCTCCCACCACACTCGCCACAGGTCTCCAGGGGGCTGCCGGGTCGCGCCCCCGACCCGCCACAGGTGGTGCACCGCGAATGCTTCTGGATGTTGATTTCCGTGGCCAGGCCGCGAATGGCGTCTTCGAAGTTGATGTCGAGGCTGTAGTGAAGGTCCTCCCCTTTGCCGGGTCCCGCAGCCTGGCCCTGGCTCCGCTGGCCGAAGAAGTCCGACAGCAGATCCCCGAGGTCGCCGACCCCCCCGGGCCCGAAGTCCAGGCCGCTGAAATCGAACCCGCCGAATCCGCCGCCCGGCTGGGCACCACGCGTCCCGGCGCCGGCGGTGGGGGCCTCGTGGCCGAATTGGTCGTACCGGCGGCGCTTCTCCGGATCGCTCAGAACCTCGTAGGCATTGCTGATCTCCTTGAATTTTGCTTCCGCCTCCTTCGCGCCCGGGTTGACGTCGGGGTGGTGTTTCCGCGCCAGTTTCCTGTAAGCCCGCTTGATCTCTTGCGCGGAGGCTCCCCGGCGCACGCCCAACGCGGCATAATAGTCTTGCTTTGCCATCCCCTACTCCACGGGACGAGCAGCCAGACCGCCCATCACACCGCCTCGACGGAGATGACCCGCGGGGTCGCCTCCGGCCGCTTGGGCAGCCTGATCTCCAGGACGCCGTCCCGGTAGGAGGCACGCACACCCTCCGGATCCACGATGGAGGGCAGGTTCAGGCTCCGGTAGAATGGGCCGTAGCGGCGTTCCAGTTGCAGGAGTTGGTCCTGGCGGAATGCCGGATCGGGATCCCGCTCACCCCGGATGGTCAGCACCCCTTCCACGATCTCAATCTGGATTCGGGCCAGCGGGATCCCCGCCAGCTCCACCAGGACCTGGACCTCCGTCTTCGTTTCACAGACGTCCATGGGCGGCGCCCAGGTCCGCTCCGCCGGCTGGACGCGCCCCGGGGCTTGGCCCAGGAGACTCTCGAACAGTCGGTTCATCTCTTGCTGGATAGCAGCAAAATCTCCGGAGGGATCCCACCCCGGCCCCAGCCACGGTTGTGTCACCACGCGACATTCCCTCTTCCCGACGGCCTCTCCCGGTCGGTCCGACCGCATCGGTGACGACCGGGGCCGCGGGCGGGATCAGTGAACTTCGATGGTAATCTTCCTCGGCTTGGTTTCCCCGGCCTTGGGCAGCCTGAGCTCCAGGACGCCGTCACGGAAGACCGCGCGGATCTTCTCCTGGCTGATGGTGGTAGGCAGCGTGAAGCCTCGCTGGAAGGCCCCGTAGGCCCGCTCGATCCGGAGGTAGTTCTCCTCCTGGACGTCCTTGGCGAACCGCCGCTCGCCCCGGAGGGTCAGGGTGTTGTCGCGGACCTCGATCTCGATGTCCTCCCGCCTGAGACCCGGCAACTCCGCCTTCAACACGATCGTCTCGGGCGTCTCGTAGATGTCGACCGCCGGCGTCCACGTGGATGCCGCGATACCCTCCTCCGCCCGCGAGCGGGACAGGGTCTGCTCGAAGAGCCTGTTCATCCGATCCTGAATGGAAAGGAGGTCACGGAACGGATCCCACTTCACGACGGCCATGTGCGATACCCTCTCAGGCCCCACGGCGGGTGCTGGCGCTCTCCGGGGGGCGTCCGGCCCGCCGATTCACTTCTTGTTCTTGCCGAGATCCTCGAACTCCGCGTCCACGACCTCACCCTCGGCGGGCCCTTCCGCCTTGGCCTGGGATTCCTTGCTGTCCCCCGTCCCGCCGGGGGCCTGCTTCTCGCGCGCCTGCTTGTACATCACCTCGGCGAGGCGGTGCGAGGCCTTGGTGAGCGTCTCCACGGCCTGTCGGATCTTGCCCATATCCTCGGTCTTCAGCGCCTCCTTGGCCTCGGCCAAGGCGTCCTCGATGGGCTTGATATCCGCCACCGGGATCTTCTCCCGGTTCTCGCTCAACATCTTCTCGGTGTTGTAGACCAAGTTGTCGGCCTGATTGCGGGTCTCGATGTCGGCCCGGCGCTTCTTGTCCTCCTCGGCGTGCCGGTCGGCGTCCTTCACCATCTTGTCGATGTCATCCTTGGACAGACCGGAGGAGGCGGTGATGGTGATGGCCTGTTCCTTGCTGGTGGCCATGTCCTTGGCCGACACGTTCACGATCCCATTGGCGTCGATGTCGAAGGTCACCTCGATCTGCGGAACGCCTCGCGGGGCCGATGGGATGCCGACCAGGTGGAACTTGCCCAGGGTGCGGTTGTCCCGCGCCATCTCCCGCTCCCCCTGGAGGACGTGGATCTCCACGCTCGTCTGGTTGTCCGCCGCCGTGGTGAAGATCTCGCTCTTCCGGGTGGGGATGGTGGTGTTCCGATCGATCAACCGGGTCAAGACCCCGCCCAGGGTCTCGATCCCCAGGCTGAGGGGGGTGACATCCAGCAGGACCACATCCTTGACGTCCCCCACCAGCACACCGGCCTGGATAGCCGCGCCGATGGCGACGACCTCGTCCGGGTTGACCCCCTTGTGGGGCTCCCGTCCGAAAAACTCCTTCACGACCTGCTGCACCTTCGGCATCCGGGTCTGGCCGCCCACCAGCACCACCTCGTCAATCTGGTGCGACTCCGATCCCGCGTCCTTCAGGGCCTGGCGGCACGGGCCGACGGTCCGCTGGATCAGGTCGTCCACCAGTTGCTCCAGCTTCGCCCGGGTGAGCTTGATGTTCAGGTGCTTCGGCCCGGAGGCGTCGGCCGTAACGAAGGGGAGGTTGATCTCCGTCTCCAGGGTGGTGCTCAACTCGCACTTGGCCTTCTCCGCCGCTTCCTTCAGGCGCTGGAGGGCCATCCGGTCCTTGCTGAGGTCAATCCCCTGGTCCTTCTTGAACTCGTCCACCAACCACCGGATGATCCGATCGTCGAAGTCGTCGCCCCCCAGGTGCGTGTCCCCATTGGTGGATTTGACCTCGAACACTCCCTCCCCCAACTCCAGGATGGAAATGTCGAAGGTGCCCCCGCCCAGGTCGAAGACCGCAATGCGCTCGTCCTTCTTCTTGTCCAGGCCGTAGGCCAGCGAGGCCGCCGTGGGCTCATTGACGATTCGGAGGACCTCCAGGCCCGCGATCTTTCCGGCATCCTTGGTTGCCTGACGTTGGCTGTCGTTGAAATAGGCGGGAACCGTGATCACCGCCTGGGTCACCTTCTCGCCCAGGTAGGCCTCGGCCGCCTCCTTGAGCTTCTGGAGGATCATCGCCGAGATCTCGGGCGGCGAAAACTGCTTGCCTCGCGCCTCAACCCGGACATCCCCACTGGAGGGCCGGACCACCTTGTAGGGGACCAGCGTGATCTCATGGGTGACCTCGTCATACCGGCGCCCCATGAACCGTTTGATGGAGAAGATGGTATTCTCCGGGTTCGTGATGGCCTGCCGCCTCGCCACTTGGCCGACCAAGCGCTCCCCCTCCTTGCTGAAGGCGACCACAGAAGGGGTCAATCGCCCTCCCTCGGCACTCGTGATCACCACGGGGTCGCCGCCTTCCATGACGGCCACAACGGAGTTTGTTGTCCCAAGGTCAATCCCGATGACTTTACCCACGGTTATCCTCCTGGCTATTCTGCTTGACGTGGATGCTGTGAATTATTTCCGATTGGAACTCATGCCATTAGCAATATAAAATTTGAGCCGAACTGTGTCAAGTTCTTTCTGCCGGAAAATCCACTCCACGAAGCGCTCAGGTCGGAAGCCCCTGGCCAAGCTCGCCCCGAGCCGAGAGCGTCGAATACCACCCCTTTAGGAATCCCGATCCATCTGCTTGACACCGGCGGCTATCTGTCCTTTAATGCGGGCAACCCTCTTTCCTGGAAAGGTCTGGCATGACGAATAGCCGATGGTTCAAAGGACTGACTTTGGCGCTCTATGCGCTGGTGTTCCTCAGCCTGGGGATCTACATCCAAGGCGCCTTGACCAGGCCCGTTACGCAGGGATCGCCACCTGCCCGTGGGTTTTTTGCCCCCGCACCGGCATCCACGTCTAAAGACGGAGGCGGCCAGCCCGAGAATCCCTTCATTCGGGTGGCGGAGCAGGTGACGCCCTCTGTGGTGAACATCAGCACGGTCACGACCGGCAAGGGGCGACCCCCGACCGAACTCTTCCGGCCCTTCGGCAACGAGCCGTTCTTCCGCGACTTCTTCGATCGCTTCTTCGAGGGGATGCCCCGTCGCCGCCAGCCGAACAGCCTCGGTTCGGGAGTCATCATCGACAAGAGCGGACTGATCCTGACCAACAATCACGTCATCAAGGATGCCGACGAGATCACCGTCAAGTTCGCCAACAAGCAAGAAGCCAAGGGGAAAGTGGTGGGCAGCGACCCGAAGACCGATCTGGCCGTGATCCGGGTCTCCGCCAAGGAAGACCTTCCCGTCGCGACCCTGGGCAACTCGGATGCGCTGCACGTGGGAGAGTGGGCCATCGCCATCGGGAATCCCTTCGGCCTGGACCACACCCTGACCGTGGGAGTCATCAGCGCCACAGGCCGCTCGGAGGTGGGGGTGGCCGCCTACGAGAACTTCATCCAGACGGACGCCTCCATCAACCCCGGGAACAGTGGGGGGCCGCTCCTGAACATCCGGGGCGAGGTCATCGGCATCAACACGGCCATCGTGGCATCGGGACAAGGGATCGGCTTCGCCATCCCCGTGAACATGGCCCGCAAGGTGATGGACGACCTCGTCAAGAAAGGGAAAGTGACACGCGGATGGCTGGGCGTGGGGATCCAGCCCCTCACCCCGGAACTCGCCAAGAGCTTCGGCGTGAGTGCCGACGAGGGGATCCTGGTGAACCAGGTGATGCCAAAGAGCCCCGCGGAAGCCGCGGGACTGAAGACCGGTGACCTGATCCTGATGGTGGATGGCAAACCGGTAAAGGATCCTCGGCAATTGCAGCGGATCATCGCCGAGACGGATATCGGAAAGAGCATAGAGTTCACCATCCTGCGCGAGAAGACGAAGCGCACGGTAAGGGTTCAGATCGGCGAGATGCCCTCCTCCTGATCCGTCGGGTCAAGGGGCTTCATCCCTACTCCGTTCCCGAGATCATTGCCCTGCCTCTCGTGGGGGGCTCCGCACCCTACCTCACATGGGTGCGGGAGTTCACCTCGTAAGCCGGAATATCTTGACAAAAGCGGAGACAAGCGGTAAAAAAGACCGAATTTTCGCGCCCGCTCGTTCAGGGGCCCTCAAGGACGTCCGAGAGAGTTCATCAGTCTCCGTCTTCGCTGCCGAACGACAGACCCTGGCGGAGGAAATTGATGGGGCTTCGGCAACATCCTGGACCCCTGGCCATCCTGGGTTTTGTTTTGCTGACGGTGCTGGCAGCCGGGTGCACGCTGACCCCCCTGCCAGTGACCTCCTTCATCGCCCCAGAGGAATCCATTGGGCCCCACTGGCCGACCGGCTTGACCCGTCCGACCCGTGAGTCGTCTGCTGCGGCCGCCCCCGCCCCGGCCCGTGTTTCCACACCAGCACCGCTTCCCCCCCCGGCCCTCTCGCCCCTCGCCCTGGCCATGCAGCGCGCCGGATCGCACTACGAGCGCGGGCTCCAGGCGATTCGGAGCGGGAACGCCGATCAGGCCGAGTGGGAATTCGACGCCGCATTCGAAACGCTCCTTGACATCAATCTCGTTGACCAGGCGCCGAGCCGTCTCCTGGGCGCGGCCCGGGTCGTGTCGCTTCCGTCTTCTCCGTGGCTGCCATCGCTGGTGTCGCCTCCGCGGTCCCTCGCCCCCGAACCGGTCAGGCCGGCCGAGACGGAGGAGCCTCCCCTGGAGGCGCCGGCCCTCTTGGGGCCGGAAGATCCCCAGGCCGTGACCGGGACGGAATCGGATGCCGTCCCCCCGCCGCCGGAGCCCGACACCGGCAAGTTCGACGTTCCCATCGTCTTCAATGACCAGGTCAAGACCTTCCTCCAGTACTTCCAGAGCCGCAAGTGGGGGATCATCACCCGGGCCTTCGAACGGGCCAGCCGCCATCTGCCCGTGATGCGGAGGATCTTCCGCCATCATGGACTGCCGGAGGACCTCCTGAACCTGGCCTTCATCGAAAGCGCGGTCAACCCCCGGGCAACCTCGCGAGCCAAGGCGGCGGGAATCTGGCAGTTCATCCCGTCCACCGGACGACTGTATGGGATGCGCAGCTCCTGGTGGCTGGACGAGCGGCGGGACCCGGAGAAATCCACTCACGGCGCGGCCGAGTACCTGAAAAACCTCTACCGGATGTTTGAATCCTGGCCGCTGGCCCTGGCCGCCTACAACGCGGGGGAGGGCAAGATCCAGAAGGCCATTCAACGTCAGCGGACCCGGGATTTCTGGTCGTTGCGCCTCCCCAGGGAGACGCAGCTCTTCGTCCCGGCCTTCATGGCCATGACCATCATCTCCCGGGAGCCGGAGCGCTACGGGTTCTCTCCGCCCCCGGAGGAAGAGCCGGGCGTCGAGACAGTCACCTTGCGCCACCCGACGGACCTGAAAGTGATCGCCCAGGCCGCGCGGACGACGGTCGAGGAACTCCGCGACCTGAATCCGGAGCTGATCCGTTGGGCCACGCCGCCCGGGCTGACCCAGTATGCGCTGCGGATCCCGGCCGGCCGCCGCGACGAGCTCCTGGAGGCCCTTGACCGGATCCCACCCGCGCAGCGCGTCACCTGGATCCGCCATCACATCCGGAAGGGCGAGACGTCGGCGACCATCGCCAGGCGGTATGGGGTGGACGTGCAGGTGGTCTTGGAGATGAACGGACTCCGCAAGCGGCAGCCTCTGAAGGTCGGCGGAACCCTCCTCATCCCGTCCTCCCCATCGGGTGGCGTCGTGGCGGACACAGCCCAACCGCAGAGAAACCGGCAGGCGGCCCCTCCCGCTCCTCTCGCCGGGCGGTACACCGTGAAGAAGGGTGACACCCTCTGGGACATCGCCCGGGCCCACGCCGTGTCCCCCGAGGACCTCCGCCGCTGGAACAACCTGCCCCGCGACGCGCGGCTCCGCCCGGGACAGATCCTGAAGCTCGCCCGCTCGTCCCAAGGGACCGCGAAGACCGCCCTTCGATCCCGAGGCGATTCGGATTCCCGCACGGCTCAGGCCCCGGCCGGCACGAAGCGCTACATCGTGAGGCGCGGGGATACCCTCTGGGACATCGCCCGGGCCCACGCCGTGTCCCCCGAGGACCTCCGCCGCTGGAACAACCTGCCCCGCGACGCGCGGCTCCGCCCGGGACAAGCGCTGGAAATCCGGACCACCTCATCCTAGCCCCACACCGAAATTCTCAACCGCCAATCCCGCCAACGGCGGGACAGGAACGCCAAACGAAATGGACTATCTGGGGGAAAGGAATCAGACTCCTGAAGGCCCCAGGCATCGGTTCTCGGGCTCTTCGTTGGAAGGATCCGAACATCGCATGCTTGGCGACCCGGGTACCCCGCTCTGGAGCGGGGTGATCATGGCGGTTCAAAGTTTTTCCCGGATCAGGGTTAGCTGCCACCCCCGGTCGTTTGCACCTCCGATGACAATGGTGCGCAGCCTGTCGCGCTTCGCTCTGTTCTGCCCCTGAAGGAGCAGAGCGCAACGGCTCTCACCTCCGGCCGCACGAAATACCCTGAACCGCCTCGTTCACCGCCAGCAGGGGATCGGTGAAGGGTTTATCCTCGAGGTCCTCCGCCAGGACCTGATTGACGAAGTGATCGTCGTGGGCGATGATGAAGCCGTCGCCCTGGCCCGCCGGCTGGCCCGAGAGGCGGGCATCCTCGGCGGATTCTCGTCGGGGGCGAACGTCGCCGCGGCAGAGCGCGTGCCGGCCCGACTGACCCGGCTGCAGGCGGTGGTGACGCTCATCCCCGACAGCGGGCTGTGCTACCACTCCAGCGAACTGTACGAGGAGGCCAACCATTCATGAAGGAGGGGATCATGAAGAGGAGAACGCTCATGCGGCTGCTCACCGTACTCGGCCTGGCATTCCTAGCCGCTCCCTCGGCCTGGAGCGCGGAACCCATCCACATCGCGGTGAGCGCGCCGCTCACCGGCAACTTTGCCGAGTATGGACAGAACTGGCAGAAGGCCATCAACATGGCCGTGGAGTGGATCAACGCGGCGGGCGGGATCAACGGTCGCCCGATCGAAATCCTGTACGGGGACAGCAAGAGCGATCCCAAGGATTCAGCGGCGTTGGCCCAGAAGTTCACTTCCGACAGCCGGATCGCCGCAGAGATCGGCGACTTCAGCAGCACCGCAAGCATGGCGGCCCAGCCGATCTACGACCGGGCGGGGATGGTCCAACTCTCCCCCACCACTTCGCACCCGATGTGGGCGCCGGGGAGCCCCTGGAGCTTCGGCATCGTCGGCACCCAGGCAGGCGAGGGGCCCTTCATGGCCCGCTATGCTATCGAGAAGCTTGGGAAGAAAAAAATCGCCGTGCTCCACATCAACAACGACTGGGGGATCGCCAGCAAGGATTACTTCATCCATGCCGCGAAGGAGATGGGGGCCCAGATCCTCGGTGTCGAGTCCTACTTCGAGACCGACAAAGACTTCACCGCCGTCCTCACCAAGCTGCGGGGCCTCAAGCCCGAGCTGATCTACGTTCCCTCCTTCTACAACGAGATGGCGCTGATGAGCAAGCAGCGCGAGAAGCTGGGATGGACCGATGCGGTCGTGATGGGCCCGGGCTCCTTGTACTCACCCAAGCTCCTGGAACTCGGCGGGAGTTCCGTGAACGGCCTGTACACCAGCGCCGTCTTCTTCCCCAATGATCCGCGGCCCGAGGTGCAGAAGTTCGTCAAGGGATTCGAGGGCAAGTACAAGGCGACTCCCAACATGTTCGCGGCCGTGGCCTACGACGCCATCAACCTCATGGCCGAGACCATCCGGAAGGTGGGAGCCGACCGGAAGGCCATCCGCGACGAGCTGGCCAAGACCAAGAATTTCCCAGGAGTGACCGGCAAGATCAATTTCACCGAACGCCGCGACGTCATCAAGGACTACCGGCACCTGGTGGTCAAGAACGGCCAATTCACCCTCTTCGACAAGTAAGGGTCGCGACGGAGCGGCGGGACCGGCGGGAGGAAGGGCGCGGAGCCCAGCTCCCGTCGGTTGACCGTTCGGCAGGGACGCCAGGGACCCTCCATGCTCGTTCCCCAGCTCATCAACGGCCTGACCCAGGGGAGCCTCTACGCCCTGGTCGCCATCGGATTCGTCCTCATCTTCGGGACCATGAACCTGGTCACCTTCGCCCACGGCGAGGTGTACATGATGGGGGCCTTTGCGGGCGCCCTGGCCATGACCGTGTGGCACCTGCCATGGTTCGTCGCCCTGGCCATGGGGATGGCCGCCGCATGGGTCCTGGGCTTCCTGATCGAAAAGATCGCCTTCCGCCCCCTGCGCACGGCGGGCCACATGCCGCCCCTCCTCATCACCATCGGCCTGTCCATCATCCTCAAGGATCTTGCGGTCATCCTGTTCGGCGCCGAGAACCGTCCGGTCCCCTCCATCTACGAGCAGACGATCCGGGTGGCCGGGATCCAGATCTCGGTCTTGCAGATCGTGATCCTCGGCGTGGCCGCCGGCCTGGTTGTCCTCCTCCGGCTCCTGATCCAGGGCACCAAGATCGGCCGGGCCATGCGGGCCACCGCTCAGGACCACGAGGCGGCCTACGCCATGGGCGTCAACGTGCACCGGGTCTTCAGCATCGCCTTTGCGCTGGCCTCCTGCCTGGGGGGGGCGGCCGGCGTCATGATCGGGATCTACTACAACGCCGTCTACCCCGTGATGGGGGCTGCCGCCGGCCTGAAAGGGTTTGCGGCGTGCATCTTCGGCGGCCTCACCAGCATCCCGGGGGCCATCCTGGGGGGCATCATCATCGGGGTGGTGGAGAACCTCACCGTGCAGTTCCTGGCCTCGGGATACCGCGATGTCGTCGCCTTCCTGGTCATGGTGATCGTCCTGGTGCTCCGGCCCCAAGGGCTCCTGGGCAGGAAGCTGAGGACGGTCTAGGCCGTGCCCCTGTACGAGTTCGTCCCGCGCCGGTCCAACTGGCACGCCTGGCTCCCCGTTCTCCTGGGTCTCCTGCTGTTCCCGCTCCTGGTGCAGAGCGAGTACCTCCTCAACATCGCGGTGTACGCCGGCATCTACGTCATCCTCACCTCCAGCCTCAACATCACCAACGGCTACACCGGGCTCTTCTCTTTCGGCCACGCCGCCTTCTACGGGATCGGCGCCTACACCGCCGCCATCCTGGCCACCCGCTCCGGCATCCCCTTCTGGCTGACGCTGCCGCTGGCGGGGATCGTGGCGAGCGCCTTTGGCGCGGCCATCGCCCTGCTCACCCTCCGCCTGGGGGGCATCTTCCTGGCGCTGGTGACGATCGGCTTCCAGGAGATCGCCTATCTTGTCATCCTGAATTGGGTCAGCCTGACCCGGGGGCCGATGGGGATCCCGGGTATCCCGCCCGCCACGATCTGGGGGGTCGCGCTGAGCGGCAACCGGGGGTATTACTTCCTGATCCTGGCCCTGGATACCCTCGTCCTGTTCCTCATCTCGCGGATCGTGACCTCCCGTGTCGGGCGGGCCTTCGTGGCCATCCGGGAGGACGAGCTGGCGGCGCAATCTGCCGGCATCGCCACGTTCCCCACGAAGGTCCTGTCCTTTGTCGTCGCCACGTTCTTCGCGGGGATCGCCGGGGGGTTCTTCGCCCACCATGCCAGGTTCGTCAGCGCGGACTCCTTCCGGCTGGACGAAACGTTCGCCATCTTGACGATGCTCATCGTCGGGGGCATGGGGAGCCTGCCCGGCCCGGTCATCGGCGCCGTGTTCCTGGTGGTCCTGCCCGAGGCGTCCCGATTCCTCGCCGAATACCGCGGGGTGGTCTACGGCCTCATCCTCATCGGCGTCATCCTCTTCCGCCCCGAGGGCATCGCGGGTGTTCCGGGGATCATCCGGACCCGGGGCGCGCTCTCCCGGGCGGAGAAGCCGTCCGCGGAGGAGGGACAGCCGGCGTGAGTCTTCTGGAGATCCGGTCGGTCAGCGTGAGCTTCGGCGGCCTGGCGGCGTTGAAGCAGGTCAGCATGGCGGTGGACGAAGGGGAGGTCGTGGGGCTCATCGGACCCAACGGGGCCGGCAAGACCACCCTCTTCAACTGCCTGAGCGGCTTCCAGCCCTTCGCCGAGGGCCACATTCTCTTCCGCGGCGCCTCCATCCAAACCCTCGCCCCCCACCGGGTCGCCGCCCTGGGCCTGGCCCGCACCTTCCAGACGAGCCGGATCTTCAAGCGCATGACCGTCCTCGACCACCTCCTCGTCGGGCACCACCTCCACCAGCGGACCGGGCTCTGGGCGGCCATCGCGCGTCCGGCCTGGGTGGCCCGCGAAGAGGCCGAGGCGCGGGAGCGCGCCCACCGGACGCTGGCGCTGTTCGGGGATCGGCTGTCCTCCCGCCTCCACGATTTTGCCGAATCGCTCTCCTACGCCAACCGCCGCCGGCTGGAGATCGCCCGGGCCCTGGCCGCCGAGCCGCGCCTCTTGCTGCTGGATGAGCCCACCGCCGGGATGAACCCGCACGAGACCGGGGGCATCGTCCAGTTGATCAAGATGATCCGGGACCTCGGCGTCACCGTCCTCCTGATCGAGCATGACATGAAAGTCATCATGGGGGCATCGGACCGCATCGTGGTCCTGGACCATGGAGAGAAGATCACCGAGGGACTTCCGGAGGACATCCGACGGAACGAAGGGGTCATCCAGGCCTACATGGGGAGGCGGCAGATCCGTGCTTGAGCTGCGCGGCGTTTCGACGCGGTACGGTCCGGTGCAGGTCCTGTGGAACCTGTCCCTTACGGTCCGGGAGGGCGAGCTGGTCTGCCTCCTGGGTGGAAATGCCTCCGGCAAGTCCACCACCATGAAGACGATCCTGGGGCTGGTCCACCCCTTCCGGGGCGAGATCGCCTTCCGGGGGCAACCCATCCACCGGGCGACCCCGGCCCAGGTGGTGCGCGCGGGGATCGCCCCCGTCCTGGAAAGCCGGCGGATCTTCCCCGAGCTCACGGTGTATGAGAATCTCCTCATGGGCGCCTACACCCGCGCCGACGCGGCGGGAATTCGGCAGGACATCGACCGCGTCTACGACCGCTTCCCCCTCCTCCGCCAGCGGCGCGGGCAGTTGGGAGGCACCCTCTCCGGCGGCGAGCAACAGATGCTGGCCATCGCCCGGGCCCTCCTGGCCCGCCCGCGAATGCTCATCATGGACGAGCCCTCCATGGGTCTCTCCCCCCTGTACGTCGAGAGGACCTTCGAAATCATCCAGGGCCTCAACCGGGAGGGGATCGCCATCCTGCTGGTGGAGCAGAACGCCAACATGGCCCTGGCCATCGCCGACCGGGGCTACGTTCTCCAGACCGGACGGATCGTCCTGTCCGATACGGCGCAGAATCTAGTCAATCATCCCATGATGCGGAAGGCCTATCTCGAGTTGTGACAGCGAAGAGGAGGAACCATGACCAAAATCGAGAGAGTGCGGGCGGCATTGGCAGGGAAGCCGGTGGACCGGGCGCCCTTCAGCATCTGGTACCACTTCGGCAATCAGCACGCCTCCCCCGAGCGGACGGCCGAGGTGCACCTGGAGTTCTTCGAGGCATATGACCTGGACCTCCTGAAGGTGATGAATGATTACGACTATCCCATGCCGGATGGCATGGAGGTCATGGCGACCCCGGACGACCTCAAGCGCCTCGCCCCCCTCGACATGACCCGCACCCCCCTGGGCCGACAGCTCAGGGCAATCGAGCTGATCGCCAAACCGCTCAAGGGAAAGACTGTCTTCGTGGACACGGTCTTCAATGCCTGGAACACGCTCCGGCGGAATCTGGTCAAGGAGGCCATGGGGCCCCTGATGGCGGACCACCCCCAGGCACTGGAGGCGGCCCTTCAGGTCGTAAATGACAACCTCATCCGCTACGCGCTGGCCAGCCTGGAGCGGGGCGCCGCGGGGATCTTCCTGTCCGTTCCGGCAGCGGCGGAGACCGTCACGCTCGCGCAGTATGCGCGATTCATGCGGCCCTTTGACCTCCAACTGCTGAACGCCATCCGCGGGAAAGGGGAATGCCACATCCTCCACGCCCACGGAGAGCAGCTCTACCTCGACCAACTGCTGGACTACCCTGTCCACGTCCTGTCCTGGGCGGACCTCAACGGCGGCCCCTCCATCGCGGAGGCCCGGCGCCTGACCCCCCTGACGCTGATGGCAGGCCTCGATCACATCAAGTTCCCGTACGTGTCGGCGCGAGCGATCCGCGACCAGGTGAGATCGGCCCTGGCCCAGGCAGGCGGCACGAAATTCATCCTGGCCCCCGGCTGCTCGGTGCCTACCTACAGCTTCCCGCCCCTGATCCAGGCGGCGCGGGACGCCGCCCGGGCGTAAATGCTGCAGACGAGCAGGGGAGCCGAGGTGCAGAGGAGCTGTGGAGCAGAGGAGAATTCATTTCACCCCTGCTCCTCTGCCCCAGTGCACCCCTGCGCAATATCTCCCCGGCCCCTCGGCCCCTCTGCCGCCCGGCTCCCCAGCTCACGCAATGTGTACCTCTGCGGGCTGATCGGCTCGGGCAAGACAATTATCGGAGAACGACTGGCCGCCCACCTCGGACGTTCATTTCTCGACCTGGATCGGGAGATGGACCGGGAAATCGGTCGGAGTTTCCACGAC
>JACQVO010000132.1 GCA_016209725.1 Candidatus Methylomirabilota bacterium
GCCGGACTCCGGTCGGTGCCGACGACCCTGGCCCCGCGCTCCGCCAGGAGCGCGCAGGCGGCGAAGCCGCTCCGCGCCATCCCGACGACCGTCACCCGCTTTCCCCGAAGATCCAGCTCACTCACTCGCCTGTCCCACCTGCATCCCATTTGGCAGGATCATGGGGCGCGAATTTCGAATGTTGAATACCGAATAACGAATTGCGAACGGAACCGATCTCTGCGCCCTTTACATCCTATCCTTCATCATTCGATATTCGACATTCGATATTCGCCTTACCGCAGCTTCAGCGTCGTCAGGGCAATCACCTGCAACACGAACGAGACGATCCAGAACCGGACGATGATCTTGGGCTCCGGCAGGCCGTTCAGCTCGTAATGATGGTGGATGGGCGCCATGCGGAAGACGCGGCGTCCGGTCCGCCGGTACCAGAACACCTGGATGATCACCGAGAGGGCCTCCATCACGAAGCAGCCCCCCGCCACCACCAGGATCAACTCGTTCTTGGTCACCAGGGCGACGGTGGCCAGCGCCCCGCCCAGCGCCAGGGACCCGGTGTCCCCCATGAACACCTGGGCCGGATGCGCGTTGAACCAGAGGAAGCCCAGGCTGGCCCCGACCAACGCCGCAGCGAAGATGGGGAGTTCGCTTGCCCCTCGCACGAAGATCACCTGAAGGTATCGGGCTATGGCGGCGTGTCCCGCCACGTAGGCGAACAGGGTGAAGGTGGCCGCAGCCATCAGCGTCGGGACGATGGCCAGGCCGTCCAAACCGTCCGTCAGGTTCACTGCGTTGGCACAACCCACCAGCACCAGCATGGCGAAGGCGATGTACCAGATGCCCAACTCGGGCATCCAGCGCTTCAGAAATGGAATGGGCAGCGTGGTCGTAAACAGGTCGGTGGGAAACAGGTACAGGTAACCCCCCACCAGGAGGCCGATCAGGATCTGCCAGAAAAACTTCTGCCGCGGGCGCAGGCCTGTGCTGGTCCCCCGCTTGAGCTTCAAGTAGTCGTCCAGGAACCCGACCGTTCCCATGGCCAGCATGCTGAGCAGGGCCAGCCAGATGAACCGGTTGGTGAGCTGTGCCCACAGGAGGGTGGCCGACGCGACCGCCAGGAGGATGAGAACGCCCCCCATGGTCGGCGTGCCCGCCTTCTTCAGGTGGCTCTTCGGGCCGTCGTCCCGGATGACCTGCCGGGCGCGCATGGCCGAGAGTTTTCGGATGATGGGGGGGCCGAGGATCATGGAGACGACCAGCGCGGTGAGGAAGGCCCCGGCTGTCCGGAAGGTGACGTACCGGAAGACATTGAACGGCCCGAAGGTCTTGGCCAGGGGGACCAGCAAGTGATAGAGCACGTTGCGTTCCTTCGATATTCCTCAGACGCCGGCACGCCCGCTCAACGGGCGAGGTTCAACATTGAACTTTGAACATTGAACATCGAACTATTTCCTCGGGCTCATGAGATGCTTCTTGTCCACCATGGCCCGACCCTCTTCGGACTCGAAGCGGGTGGCGGCCTTTTCCGCATGCGCCTCCACCGCCAGTTCCAGCAGGCGGCGGACGAGCTCCGCCGGCTTGATGCCGCTCCCTTCCCACAGGCGCAGGCACAGCGAGCCCGGGAGCGTGTTGATCTCGTTCACGAAGGGTCGCATCGAGGGCCGATCCACGAGGAAATCCACCCGGGCGATCCCCCGCGCATCCAGGGCCCGGAAGGCGCCCAACGCCAGTTCCTTCACCTCCCGCGCCAGCCCGTCCGGGATCCGGGCTGGGATGCGGCTCGGCGCCAGGTCGGCCTCCTCCATCTGTTCCGCCCCCCGCAGGTACTTATCCTCGAAGCTGACGATCCCGCCTGCCCGCAGCAGTTCCTCGCATTCCGAGACCACCGGGGCGTGATTCCCCAGAACCGCGCACTGGACCTCCAGCCGGTCCTCCACCTCGCGCTCCACCAGCACGCGGACGCCGAACTGGATGGCCTGGCGCACGGCGCGGGAGAGTTCTTGCCGGTTCGCGGCGCTGGCGATCCCCACGCTCGAACCCGCGACGGCGGGTTTGACCACCACCGGGTAGGCGAGGCGGGATTCCACCCGGCCGGCGACGCCCGCCTCGTCCTCCAGCCACTCCCGCCGCGTGAACCACGTCGCCTCGACGGTCGGCAGGGCCGCCCCCCGGAAGAGCAGCTTGGACAGGATCTTGTCCATGCCGGCCGCCGAAGCCGCCACCCCCGGGCCCACGTAGGCGACGTCTGCCAGCTCGAAGAGACCCTGCAGCGTTCCGTCCTCGCCGTGGGTGCCGTGCACCACGGGAAACGCGATGTCCAGGGCGGCCTGCACTTGCTTGCGGAACCACCCCGCCTGGGCGGGGTTGCCGCAGAGGCTGCGGACCGAAGGATCGGGCGGGAGGAAGAGCTGCATCGCGTCCCCGGACCCCTCGGCCGTTTGCAGGCTCTCGAGGGCCTGCTTGAAGGCCTGCTGCAGACTCTTCCGCCGCGAGGGCTCCTCGGCGGTCCGACCCTCGGCCTCGATATCCAGCAGGCGCGCCACGGCGCGCCCCGTCACCCAGGCGCCGCGCCTGTTCAGGTACAGGAGCACAGGCTCATAGTCCGTCGCCAGTTGCCGGAAGACCTCGTACACCTTGCTGGCGGTGGTCACGGAGATCTCGTGTTCCACCGACCGGCTGCCGAAGATGAGGCCGACGCGCTTCATGTCCCCTTCACGACCTGACCTCGAGGTAGGTGTCGGGCAACCGGTTCTCGAAGAGCAGGGTATCCCCCGGCCGCACGATGCCGGCCAGGCGGTCGGCCACCTCGTCGGCGTGCCGGGCGATGTGGATCCGGTCCGCCGGAAAGCCGCGCTCCGTGAGGCCGTCCCGGATGGGTCGCGTCTGCTCTTGCCCCACCAGGACCACGTAATCGCACACCGAGGCCGCCGCCTGACCGAACCGGCGGTTCTCCTCCGCCTCGAGGGGCCCGAGCTCGACCATCCCCGGCGTGATGAGGATCCGCGACCCCCCCTCGAAGCCGGAGAGCACCTCCAACGCCATCTGCGCCCCCCGCGGGTTGGCGTTGGCCACGTCCAGGATCTTGACGATGCCCCCCTCCTCCCGGACCTCGAGTCGGTTGGGCGCCGGGGCGAGGACGGCCACGGCCTCGCGCATCGCCCGCAGGGGGACGCCGGCCTCCAGTGCGGCCGCCATGGCCGCCAGGATGTTGGAGAGGTTCCAGCGTCCCAGCAGGCGCGTCTCGAAGGATTCCGTCTCTCCGCCCCGCGTCATCACCCGGAAGCGGGTGCCGCGGCCACTGGCCTTCATCTCGACGCCCCGCACGGCGAGATCTTCTCCCGCCTCCCCCATCCCGTAGAGCACCACACGCTTCCCATCCGTGCGGGCGCGCGCCGCCAGCATTAGACAGATGGGATCGTCGGCATTCACCACCGCCGTCCCGCCCGCGGGCAAGGCCGCCAGGAGCTCGTACTTGGCCTCGGCGATGGCGGCCTCGGTGCCGAATCGCTCCAGGTGCTGCACCCCGACGGCGGTCAGGATCCCCAGGCAGGGATGAATGATGTCGCAGACCTCGCGGATCTCTCCCGGCCCGTACGCCGAGACCTCCACCACGAAGTACTCGTGCTCGTCGCAAAGCTCCTCCCGGATGACCCGGGTGATCCCCATGGTCGTGTTGACGCCCGCGGGCGTCTTGAGGACCCGGTATCGCGACCCCAGGAGGTCGGCCACGATGAACTTCGTCGTGGTCTTGCCGTAGCTCCCGGTGATGCCGATGACCCGGCCCGGGTAGGCCCGCATGCGGCGGTCCGCCTCGGCCAGGAACCTCTGCGCGATGGACCGCTCCACCGGATTCAGGGCGGAGGCCGCCAGCCGGAGGGACCAGGGCGCCAGGAGTCCCGCCAGCGCCAGTCCGCCGATGCCTCCCAGCACCAGCCGGGCCGCCAGCGCGACCTGGGATGGCAGGAGGGCGGCGAGGGCCAGGCCACCCGCCGCCAGGCAGCCGCCGATCCCGAATCCAACCGCCAGAACCCGGACTGCCCTGGGCGTGTACTGGAGACGCTGGCTCACCTGGAGCGATCGGTAGCGGGCCAGGGTGATGTATCCCGTGAGGAGCCAGAACCACACCTGGGGCAGCCAGAGGCTCCACATCCCGGCAAAGACGGCGGCCCACGCCACCGTCAGGAGCTGCAGGGCGATCTCCTCCCGTGAGCGGACCGCCCACCGTTGCCGGCGAAGCCAGTCCGCATACCGGTCCGGCTTGTACCTCTCCAGTTGCAGGATGTAGAGGCAATCCAGGTGACGCGCAACCACCACCAGCGCGTAAGGCAGGAGAAGCCCGACGGCCTTCAGCAGGAACGTGTGCAGGGGCCGTTGACCGACCAGCCTCACCGCCGATCCTCCCCCCGCAGGAAACCCAGGAGGGCGCGCTGGAACTCCTCCGGCGCCTCCAGAAAGGGAAAGTGGCCGGCCCCGGGGAACACCACCAGGCGGGATCCCGGGATTCTCGCGGCCATGGTCTCCATCGCGCTCCGTGGCACTTCCTCATCCCGCTCCCCCCACAGGATAAGAGTGGGCGCCTGGATTGCCGGCAGGAGCGGGGTGAGATCCTCGTTGACCACCTTCACGAACGTGGGACGCATGGGGCCGGCCGCCCGGTAGTCCCTCGACCCGAACCGCCCGTACACCTTCGCGATGATCCGCTGTCCGGTTCTCCCCCAGCCGGGCAGCGAAAAGAACCATCGAGTCAGCTTGGCGGTCGTGACCCGGACAGTATAGCCGGCTCGCCGAGGGGGCCGGATCCCGGTGCTGGCCACCAGGACGAGCCGGGAGACCCCCGCCGGTCTCGTGGCCGCAAGGGTGATCGCGATCCGCCCCCCGAAGGAATGGCCGATGAAGGCCGCCCGTTCGATCCCGGCCTGCTCCAGGAGACCTCGGACGTGCCCGGCGTAGTCTGCCGCTCCCCACGCGACGGGCGGCGCCTGGCTCCACCCGAAGCCCGGCAGATCCACCGCCAGAACGCGGTAGGCGTCCGCCAGCGCCCCGCAGAGCGGGGCCAGACTCTGGCTGGAGGTGCCCCATCCGTGGAGCAGGACGACCGGATCGCCCCGACCCTCCTCGGTGAAGTGGGTCTGCAGTCCATTGATGCGGAGCAGCACAGACCGGCCCCATCAGCGGCCCCCGGGAGCCGTCCCGGTTCGGGAGCGGGTGTCGCCCCCGGCGTATCCCAGGGCCGCCAGCGCCTCCCGCGCCACGACTCGATCGTCGAAGGGGATCGTGCGGTCACGCAGGATCTGGTAGGTCTCGTGCCCCTTGCCCGCGATCACCACGAGGTCGCCACCTCGCGCCCGGGCCAGGGCGAATGCGATGGCCTCGCGCCGTTCCGGAATTGTAACATGCAGTTGCGATCCCCTGGGAGCCTTTTTGACCCCGCCCTCGATCTCCGCGATGATGGAGAGCGGGTCCTCGCTGCGCGGATTGTCGGAGGTGATGACCAGAAAATCCGCCAGGCGGGCTGCCGCCTCGCCCATCAGCGGCCGCTTCCCCCGATCCCGGTCGCCGCCGCAGCCGAAGAGCGCGATGACCCGTCCGGTCGCGTACTCCCGGGCCGTCTGCAGCACCCGCTCCAGCGCATCCGGCGTGTGGGCATAGTCCACGGCGACACCGAAGGGCTGGCCCGCCTCCACTTTCTCGAAGCGGCCCGGGACGGCGCGGAGATTCCCGATCCCCGCCTGCACCTGGTCCCGGTCCACGCCCAGGTGGAGACAGGCGCCCGCCGCCGCCAGGATGTTGGCCAGGTTGTGACGCCCCACCAGGGGCGAGGCGACCTCCAGGGCGCCCCACGGCGATTCCACCGACGCCCGGATGCCGCCGAGCGTCAAGGCCATCCCGCGGACGCGGAGATCCGCTTCGCCGCTGATCCCGAATTCGATCACCTGGGCCCGAGTAGCCTCCCGCATGAACGGCGTCCACGGGTCCTCGGCGTTCAGGACGGCCGCCGCCTCGCCCGGCTTCCGCCGATCCGTCCCCAGCATCCGGAAGAGCCGCGCCTTGGCCTCGGCATACGCCTGCATGCTCCCGTGGAAATCCAGGTGGTCCTGCGTGAGGTTGGTGAAGATCCCCACGTCGAACTCACACCCATCCACCCGGGAGAGCGCCAGCGAGTGGGAGGAGACCTCCATGACCGCGCCCCACGCCCCGAGATCGCGCATACGCGCCAGCAGGGATTGCAGGTCGCTGGACTCGGGGGTGGTCCGCTCGCCCGGGAAGGTCACCGGCCCGCAGCGGTACTCGATGGTGCCGAGGAGGCCGACCCGGCGCCCGGCCGCCCCGAGGATCGCCTCGGCCAGATAGGTCGTGGTCGTCTTCCCGTTGGTGCCGGTGACGCCGATCAGACGAAGGGAGGCGCTGGGATTGTCAAAGAACCTGCCGGCCACGGCGGCCAGGCCTGCGCGCGTGTTCGCCACCCGGATGACCGTGAGGTCCGCCGGGATGGGGAGCGTGGCCGGATCCCGCTCGACCATGACGGCCACGGCGCCGCGCCGCGCGGCCTCCGCGATGAAGGCGTGACCGTCCTGCCGGAACCCCCGGATGCATACGAAGAGCGATCCCGGGACCACGGCGCGCGAATCGTGGCCCACGCCGGCGATCTCCACCGCCGTGGGACCGGTCACCTCGGCTCCGGCCCAGCCCGAGAGGAGGTCGCTCAGCCGCATGAAATCCACACTGGCACTTCGGCCAAATCCTCTCCGCCCCCTTGCGACGAAATCCCCCCTCCGCCCCCCCTTGGCAAAGGGGGGGACGGGGGGATTTAGCTCATACGGACCAGCCGCACCTCCCGCGCCGGCGCGGGCGGCACCTGGAGGTACTTCAGGGCCTCCCGGGCGATTTCACGGAACGTGGGCGCCGCGATGGCGGCCCCCCAGCGGAGCGTCTCGGGCTCGTCGATCAGTACCAGGATCACCAGGCGCGGCGCCTCGGCCGGCACCGCGCCGACGAAGGAGGCCACCACCTTCTGGTGGGAATAGCGGCCGGTGGCGGGGTCCATTTTCTGCGCCGTCCCGGTCTTGCCCGCCACGCTGTACCCTTCCGGGGCGGCCTCCTTACCCGTGCCCTCTTCCACGACCCCCTTCAACATGGTGAGGAGGGTCTGCGCCGTCTCCGCGGAGATGACCCGGCGGATCACCACCGGCCCGACCCGGCGGGCGAGCGAGCCGTCCTGGGCGCGCAGCCCCCGCACCACATGGGGACGGATCAGGTTCCCGCCGTTGGCCAGGGCGGCAAAGGCGGTGGTGATCTGGACGGGTGTCACCGAGATCTCCTGGCCCAGGGATAACACCGACAGCGACAGGGCCGACCATCCCTTGGGGCGCCGCATGAGACCCGGCGTCTCCCCCGGCAGATCCAGGCCGGTCAAGCTGCCGAAGCCGAACCCGCTGATGTAGTGGTAGTAGAGGCTCTTGCCCAGCTTCTGTCCGATCTTGATGGCGCCCACGTTGCTGGAATGCGTCAGGATCTCCTGGACCGTCAGCCACCCGTATTTCTCATGATCCCGGATGGTGACGCCGCTCACCTCGATGGCGCCGTTCTCCCCGAAGAACCGGTCGCCCGGGCGAACCACCCCCTCCTCCAGGGCACCGGCCAGCAGGATCACCTTGAAGACCGAGCCGGGCTCCAAGGCATCGGTGGCAGCCCGGTTGCGTCGGGCGGCGCTGCCGGCCTTCCGGTATTCATTGGGATCGTAGGTCGGCTGGTTGGCCAGCGCCAGGATCTCGCCGGACCAGGGGTCCATCACGATCGCCGTGCCGGCCTTGGCGCGGGACCGCTCCACCGCCCGCTGGAGCTCCCGCTCGGTGATGTACTGGAGGACTTCGTCGATGGTCAGGGTGAGATCGAAGATGGGGCGTGGCCGTCCCGCCTCCTCCTGGCGGAAGACGAGGCGGCCCAGGGCGTCCTGCTGCGCCACCACGGACTGCGGCTGCCCCCCCAGGAGGTCGTCGTACTGGTGCTCCAGTCCCTCCAGGCCGCGGTCGTCCAGACCCACCATCCCCAGGACGTGCGCCGCCGATTCCTGCCGCGGATAGTAGCGCCGGCTCTCCGGGAACAGGCCGATGCCCTTGAGGTTCAGATCGCCGATGGCCGCGGCCTGGGCGGGCTCGAGTTGGCGCTGGAGCCAGACGAATGGTTTGTCGGTGGTGAGCCGGGCCACGATCTCCTGGGGGGGCTGGCCCAGAATCGGGGCCAAGGTCTTCGCCGTGCGCGCCGGGTTCTCGATCGCCGCCGGCTGGGCGAAGAGCGAGTGGACCTTCAGGCTGACCGCCAGTTCACGGCCGGTCCGGTCGTAGATCGTGCCCCGGCGGGACAGGAGGGGCAGGCGGCGCTGATACTGCCTGGTGGCGCGCTCGCTCAGGCGGTCACCCTGCTGGATCTGAAGGGAAAAAAGCTTCGCCGCAACGCTGCAGAGGCTCAGCAGGAGCAGGAGGAAGATGCAGAGGATACGACCGCGCATGGCTGTCAGGCCTCCTCCCCGGCCCGGGAAGCGATCAGTGCGGAATGCGCGTGACCATTGACGGGTCCGCCTGTGCTGCGCTCGGGCGTGACGGCCGGCCCGGGCGGGTCACTGGACCGTCGGCTCGGGGACCAGCACGACCTGCCCTGGCTTCGGCGTCACCATCCCCAGGCGCCTGCGGGCGACCTCTTCCACCCGTCGCAGGGAGCGAAGCTGGCCCCGCTCGAGTTTCAGCATCTTGTCTTCCTGGATCAGGGCCGCCTGTTGCTCTCGCAGCCGTTCGATCGCATACCCCAGACGCACCACGGAGATGTGCTGCCACACGTACAGGAGCGCCGCCACCAGGATCACGGCGCCCAGGGCCACGCCGGAGAGGAGCTCCCAGGACTCCCACCGGACCCGGGAGCGGCGGGCCGCCGGCCGGGATGCCACGGAAACGCCGGGTCCCACCCCACCGATGGCCTGGGACATGTCAGCCCGCCTTCGGCGCCGCGGGCGACCGCTCGAGGGCCCGGAGCTTGGCGCTGCGCGCCCGTGGATTGGCGGCGACCTCGGCCTCCCCGGGGGTGACCGGCCGCTTCGTCAGGATCCGCACCCCGCCCGCCGCCTGCAGCCCCCGCCACAACTGCTTCACGATTCGGTCCTCCAGAGAATGGAAGCTGATGACGGCGATGCGGCCGGCCGCCCGAAGGCGCGAGACCGCAGCCTCGAGCGCCGTGGCGAGTCCGGTCAACTCGTCATTCACCGCGATGCGGAGCGCCTGGAACGTTCGGGTCGCCGGGTGAATCTGCCGCGGCCACGCGGTCCGGGGGATGGCCCGGGCCACCACGTCCGCCAGGGCGACCGTCGTCTCGATGGGGGCCCGCCGGCGCGCCTCCACGATGGCCCAGGCGATCCGGCGGGACCAGCGCTCCTCGCCCCAGCGGAAGATCAGGTCGGCCAGTTCCCGCTCCGGCAGGCGGGACAGGAGCCCGGCTGCGGTTTCTCCTCCGCTCCGGTCCATCCGCATGTCCAGCGGGCCCCCGCGTCCGAAGGAGAAGCCGCGCTCGGCCGTGTCAAGCTGCAGCGAGGACGCTCCCAGGTCGAACAGGATCCCGTCGAACTCCGTCCCCTCCCCGATCAGGTCGGCCAATGCTTCATACCGACCCTGGAGCAACCTCGCCCGTGGACCGAAGGGAGCGACCCTCTGACGCGCCTCAACCAGGGCCTCGGTGTCCCGGTCAATGCCCAAGAGCGTGCCGGTCGGCTCGCTCGCCTGCAGGACGGCCTCTGCGTGTCCCCCCAGCCCGACGGTGGCATCCAGGTAGTTTCCCCCCGGCCTGGGCTGGAGGAGTGCGAGGACTTCCGCACGAAGGACCGGGACATGCCCGGTCACTATGCGGCCAGGGCCGCTGCCGCCTCTGGATGGATCCCGACCAGGACATCCAGGGCAGCCTGGACCGAGTCGAACACCTGGAACAGGGAATCCACCCGCAGGTCCCGCATCCTCGCGACGAGGCCCGCATCCAGGTTGGCCAGCGCGAGCGTCCCGCCCAATTCCCGCGCGCGGCAGAGGCGCTCAACCAGAACGCCGAGGCTCATGGCGTCCATCCGCCGCACGCCCTGGCAATCCACGATCAGCGTCCGGCAGCCGTCCCGCAGGAGGGTGCCGGCGGTGTTCTTGATCTCCACCATGGTGCGGATCCCGAGGTCTCCCTGCGGGTCAATCACCGCCACCTTGTGGGCTTCCGACCAGCGGACCTGCATGGGTTCCCTCCTACAGGTAAGCGATGCGCCGCATCCGATCCAGATCCACCTGCGACAACCGTGGCACGTGTCGAACGCGCTGCCCCCAGACCCGGCGGAACCATCCGGGGGCCGCGGCTCCCAGGGTCCACCGCCGGGCGGGCTGGCGGCGTCTGCGCGTCCGTTCCTCTCGTCGTGGCTCTGCCATGATGCCTCCCTTCCCGGTCATTGGGATTTGGATTACACTCCCAGGTCGCCCAGCTTGGCCGACAACTCCTCGGATGACGGGGACGCGCTCAACTTGGCCAGCCACCTGGCCTTGTCCCAGATCTCCATCTCGTCCATGACCCCGATGATCACCACCTCTCGGGTTATTCCGGCTCGCTGCCGCAGTCCCTGCGAGAGGAGGATCCGTCCCTGCGGGTCGATCTCCACATCCTCCGCCGAGGAGTACACAACGCGCAGGAAGTCGCGCCGATCACGCTTGAACGTCGGGTTGCCGCGGATGCGAGCCTCCAGCTCCCGCCACGTCTTCAGAGGATAGGCGGTGATGTAGCCATCGGAGCTGGTGAGGACGAGCTTCTTCTCCTTCTTCAGCGCCTCGCGGAGCTTCGCCGGGATGCTCAGGCGACCCTTGTCGTCAATGGCGTGTTCGTGCTGACCTCGGAACACGGCGGCCCCCGTTCAACCCACCGGATGGGAGCGGGATGGGATGTTAATCCATCTCATCCCACTTTCTCCCACTTTTCGGCG
This sequence comes from Candidatus Methylomirabilota bacterium, assembly GCA_016209725.1. Taxonomy (GTDB): domain Bacteria; phylum Methylomirabilota; class Methylomirabilia; order Methylomirabilales; family 2-02-FULL-66-22; genus 2-02-FULL-66-22. Next base: position 10,985 of record JACQVO010000132.1, read on the forward strand.
CACAATATACCTGGACGAAACGCCGTGTCAAGAGAAATTATTCAGATTTATCAAAGGGTTTCGATGGATCAGGAAGGTCTGACAATCTTAGGCCCTAGTCCTGGTGCGGCCCCATTTCAAACCACCCAAGGCCTGGGTGCGAACCCGACAGGTGGTGGGCATCTGGATTTCGTGTTCGTGATCGTGTTCGTGTCCGACCACGGTCACGGTCACGCTCCACGGTCACGGTCCGTGTCCGTCACGGTCACCCTCTCTGGCGCCCGAGCGACTTGATCAGATTGGTGAGCATCTGCAGCACTCTTGCATAGTCAGCCCGTAACTTCACACCGATTTCTCTCGACAGGTATCCGAGATCCATCGCCAGGAGGAGATGATACCCGGCCTCGCCCGCCGACCCCCGGGCAATCCCGGCAAAGCTCCGATACTCCGCCCGGGAGTTTCGATTTGCCCCCTCAACAAGATTGGAAGGCGCCGAGCAAGCGGCCTTGCGGAGCTGCGCGGTCAAGCCGAACTGTTCCGCCTTCGGGAAGGACTCGGTGACTCGGTAGACATCGAGGGCCAGCCGATGGGCCAATTTGAATACATCCAGGTCCTCCACGCTCCGCATGCGTCCTCTCCTTTCGCGCTGCTGCTCACGCCGTGTTCGTGTCCGCCACGGTCACGGTCACGCCCCACGGTCACGGTCCTTCGTGTTCGTGCCCATGTTCGTGTCCGCCACGGTCACGGTCACGATCACGGTCACGGCTCTTCTCCGCCACGCTCACGGTTCTATTCCGTGTCCCTCCCTACAAACGGCCGCGTCACGATTCACGTCCTCCCAACGTAGGGCAGCATCAGGCACCCGCACAGAAGCAAGAGCAGAGTTATAATACCTATAATGCAACGTCCCCTAACTGCCGGAATTTGCATCTGAAATTGCTTGACATCCGGGGAGAAGCATCAGACACTGCGCCTCCTTTTTCGTTGTTCGCAGAGAGGAAGCCTGAGTTCCATGATACTGAGAGTGCTCAGTCAACAGATTCATGGAAGCCCCAGGTGGACGGTGGACCGGCGCTGTCTCGCCGCTGCCGGCCATCAGGTCTGGATGCCGCTCGTCCGAGGAGGGGTATAGGGTTCTCGCGGATTGTGTCTCTCGTCGACTCTCCAGAAGCCCTAGAGCCCCGAATGCTCTGGGCTTCTTGCTTTGATGACACCCGACGAGGGTGGGCTTGGGGTGACTTTCAGTCCTGATCCTCGATCGTGGAGCGAGGGACGGATGCGGACGGATCGCCGGTTGACCGACGAAGAGTGCTGGAGGCTCTTACTGCACCTCTTTCCCGGGGGGCTGGAGGATCCCCTCCTCCTCCAGGAGCTAGCCCCGGAGGGCTGGGAGCAGTCTCCCCTGCGGCTCGTGTTCCATCCGACGGTGGACCAGATGTACGACGAAGTGGTGCGAATCCACACGAACATCCAGGAACTCTTGGCGGCAAGGGGGCGGGCGGGTGCAACTCCCCCGCCCTCGCTCGAGGAGATCCGCAGAGAGTACCGGGCGGAACCGAGTCAGCCTCGAACGGAGTGCGGGGATCTGGTGGGCCTCTGCCTGTGGGATGTGTTCTCGGATAATCATGATGTCTTCACGCCGCAGGGCCTGCTCGTGGACCTGGGTTCCTTCCGGGGCAGTGCCGGATTCATCGCGGACTTCCGGAAGACAGGCGGCGAGTCCGGCGGCGGGTGCCGAGAGACTTGGGATTACCTGGACTTCTACATGGGGACCGCCCTCGTGGGCCACCGGGCCGATTTGGCCCCGGTGTACGAGTTGATCTTCCGGCGCATGAAACCCATGGGGCTGGACTGGCGCTACGTTCACCCGCGCCTGTACCTTGTCGAGCTTGGTGGTCTGGCTGACCTCCAAGAAGACAGTGACAAACCGGAGTGGCTGGGCTATGACCCCTCCCAGGCCATCGCCCGCGAGCAGGAGCGGCGACAGCGCCGGCAAGCAACCGCCGAACTGCGAGACCTCTTGGACAAGGACTACCAGGAATCGGCGGAGCAGGCCCGACGGAACCCGGCCCCACGGACGGTCCAGGCGTATCGCCACGTCTATGGCCGATGGCCGGACGGGTGGCCGCCCTAGCACGCCTCTGAAAGAGGCCCATCTGCCGCGTTGGCGTGCCGGGTTCCCATCCGGAGGATGGGTGCGGCACTTCGACGTACGACCCGAGTACGCCTCGCGCCTCGTGAGGAGTTGAGATGCACTGGGACATCCGCCGTCATGGGCAGCCGATCACCCTGGAGCAATACCACAGCCTCCCGGAGGCGCCGCTTGAGCTCATAGCCGGGCACCTCTACGGGCGCCAGGAGCATCGGGTCACGCTCCTCGGGGTTCTCCTCCAGAACGTGGGCATTGACGCCGCCGTGCGCCTCGGGGACCTCGCGGTCTGGAAGGAGGCGATCGCGGCCCGGGAGCGGGCGGAGTCCTAGGCAGCACGTCCCGGCGGCAGGTGCGGGCACTGCGGACGACCCCCTGTGCTGCCACTGGGGCCGCAAGTCGGAAGAGCGTATTGGGGGACCTGGTCCATAGCTTGACAACACCAGAGAGCTGGACGGAGTCGTTCGCGTTGGCAAGACGCGAGTAACCCTGCACACCGTTGCGGAAGCGTTCAACGAGGGGGCAACTGCCGAGGAGATCGTCCAGCAGTATCCCTCGCTCAGTCTGGCTGATGTGTATCAGGTCATCGGCTATTACCTTCGGCGAACCGCCGAGGTCGAGGCCTACCTACGCCAGCGAAGGGCCGACGCTGAAGCTGTCCGCAGGCAGAACGAATCCCGCCTGGATCCGCAGGGTGTGCGCGATCGTTTGCTTTCCCGCCGAGCGCGTGAAGCATAGGAGCGATGCTCGGCCTCGCTGCGGACGAGAATTTCGCCCGCGTTCAGGCCGGCCTTCGGATGCCAGGCGTTTTCCAGATCGGCCGAAACATTCCGATCGGCGTGGCTATCGAAGATGTCCTGCTCCTCGTCGAATACAGCCGCGAAGGCGAATGGGAGGGCCAGGTTCGCTATCTGCCTTTGCGGTGACTCGAGGCGCTTGGGCGAGGCGACCGCAGGGGTCGCGAGGGTGGTCGCCGGCGCCGAGCGCCAGCAGATCTACTTGGTCAATGACGTCCCCAAGTCCCCACGATCCATGTCGGCTACGACGTCCCACCACACACAGGGCCAGCAACTTGTCATACGTGGCAACGTCTCGGATTACGCCCCGGATTCCGGATTCTTGATCGCCAAGAATTGAAATCCCCCATCCACGAATTCAAGCACTTACCTCCCAAGAGGTGTCCGGTACCCTTTTCGGCTAGCACGATCACGGTTTTTCGCTGCGCTGCGCCCGTCCGGCTTCCTGGCGAGCCACTTGACCCCCGATTGCAGTGCCGTTATACTTCATTCCATACCGTTCAACTTAACAAGTAGGAGGTGAACGCCAATGCCAGTTGTCACAACCTCGGCCAAGGGCCAGGTGGTTATCCCGGCAGAGTTCCGCAAGAGAATCGGCCTCAAGCCGGGCGGGAAGGTCCTGGTGGCCTTGGCCGGCGAGAAGCGGGTTACCATCGAGCCGATCCCCGACGATCCCATCCAGGCTGCCTGCGGCTTCCTGAAAGGCGGCCCCTCCCTGACCAAGGCTCTCCTCAAGGAGCGACGGGATGACCAACGGCGCGAAGAAGCCAAGTTTGCTCGATTCCTTCGCTCTGCTCGCCTTCCTCAACAAGGAAAAGGGGTTCGAAAAGGTTAGGGACATGCTGCAAGCCGCCAACGCCTCTGGCGCCCCCTTGCTGATGAACGAGATCAACGTCGGGGAGGTGTACTACATCGTCGCGAAGAATCAGTCCGCGGACAAGGCCGAGGAATTCCTCCGCCGCCTGGAAACCCTCCCGATCCAGCTCGCCGCCAATTCCTTCAGCGACATCCTGGAAGCAGCCAGGTTAAAGGCTCGGTTCCCCATCTCGTATGCCGACGCCTTCGCCGCAGCAACAGCCATAAAGTTGAATGCTACTCTTGTCACCGGCGACCCTGAATTCCAGACGCTGGCCCACCTGGTGGAGATTCACTGGATCTAGACCTGCCTATCGGGTCATTTCGGGTTTGGTACGACCCTCCGCCGTCCGTCCCCGTTTTCATGTTCGGGCTCGTGGTCGTGTCCATGTCCGTCACGGTCACGATCACGGTTCTTCTCCGCCACGGTCACGCAGCATGGGACAGCAGCGGACTCCCGGGCAAGGGCAAGCGCAGAGCTATAATACCTATAGTGCAACGTCCCCTAACCACGGAGGTTGGAGTGGCCATGCGGTCGCTGATTCAGCGGATGCCAGGCGCAGCCAACTTGTCGGGGATTCTCTGCGTATGGGGGAAGCCGGGAGACGGCGAGGCTGCCAGCGAATAGCAAAATGAGACTCCACGGGGCCTCGAATACTGGATCCAATGGGCAGCCAAGCGAGCGCTCAACGCTAGCTCGACTCCCCGATGACAGCCTTCATGTTCAATACCGGGGGGCCGCCTGGAGGGTTGCGTGAAGGGGCAAGATAGGAGAGAGCGCAGGAGCGAGAGCACCCACGCATCAGGCGGGTGTCACCCCGGCAGGATCGGGAATTCGAACTTTTCGAGCAACGTCCCGGTGACGGCTGATACACCAAGGTCAAGAAAAAGTCGCCAGGCGGGCCGGCCACGTCCCGTCCTTCAATGGCGGGGTCCCGATTTGGGTGGCGAGACGAGAGACTCAACCCATCTCAACACGCGCTCTGCCAAGTCAAGCGCCTGGACATAGTCCTCATGCATCACGTCCTCAAAGAGACCCGGATATCGGGCCTCGACCGCATACTCGGTCAGTTCGCTTGCCTGGCGGATGTCCGCGGGGACATCGAGCCCACTTGGCTGCACCAGCGTCAAGAGATCGGCGATCGCATGGGTCTTGGGGAATGGGACTTTCCGCTGTACCAGGAGCGCTTTCAGGCATTTTTCGACCGCCTGCTGGGCGTCGAAGCAGAGGTCCTCGTACAGCACGTCCGGGAGGCCGCGGTCTGCCCTGGCGCGGGCCACATTGCTGCGCGCTCGGCGGAGCCACTCTGCCGGGTCCGTGGGGTCCCGGTACTCAGGCGGCATACACCTCCCTCCCTTCGCGCAGGGCGGGATCGATGATCGTTCCGACCTTCCCCTGGAACGCGCGCACGTCTTCCGGCCGGACAACGATGACATCCACAGGCACGGGGATGCCGAACAGGCTCCGATAGATCTCCCGGGCGAGGTGCCGCCGATGGACCCCCGACTTCACCACCAGGAGATCCAGATCGCTGTCCGGGCCCCCCTCGCCGCGCGCCGCGGACCCAAAGAGGATAATCCGCTCGGGCTTCGCGACGACGACAATGCGCCGGATGACCTCGTCTAGGTGCTGGTGCAGAACAGACACATCACCATCCATCCTTCTCGGGCCTCCTACCGACTCCAACCCGCTCACGACAGTATTCCCCGCATCTCCGTGCCCGCGTTGAGGGAGGTCGTCCCTCGCCTCTTTTCCCGTCTCCCACGCGACCCCTTGGCGCAGGACCTTGGGAACCCTAGAGTAGCCCCTTCCTCTGAAGCACGCAAATCAAAAGTCGCCAACCGGGCCGGCAACGTCCCGTCCTTCAATGGCCGGGTCCCGATTCACGGCCTCGCAGCATGGGACAGCAGCGGGCTCGCGGGCAAAGGCAAGCGCAGGGCTATAATACCTATAATGCAACCTAACATATTACGGGGCCGGATTAAGGGGTCGACTTCGGCAGATCCAGGGAAGCACTGAGACAGGCCTCGAGTTGTCTCAGCTTTCAGGCAGGAGATGCCCAATCCGTTTGATGATCCGCCTCTTCGAAATTGTGGCCAGGGTCTCGCACTTAATGGCGGAGTCGGTGAGAAGCCCGGCGGCTCTGGCGGCGGGCGTGCCTCGCTGAATGAGGAATTGGGTCGGTTCATGCTCAGCGCGGGTCACGTTGCTGGTGATCTGGGCCACGATGATCGAAGAGAGGCGCGCATTGTTCCGGTCGGCCTGCACAACGACGGCTGGCCGCCGCTTTGCCTTGGCGGGATCTTCGGTGAAAGGAAAGGGAGCGAGGACGACGTCACCCCGTCTATAGGCGATCGTAGACCTCCATCTCGGGAAGGGCCCAATCCGGGTCGAAGGCCGCCTGGTCAAAGCTCTCGCCCGGGTCGAGGCGTTCCCAATTCGCGTAGGCAAGACCGACCGCCTCCTCCACAAGCTGGGACGGCGGTTTCCGCAGGGTCTTCGAGAGCTGATGGAGGCTGCGCTTGAAGCGTGGCGTGGTCGAGAGCGTCACCCTGGTCTTTCTGGCCGGATACGGCATCTTTTTGCACCTCGGGGATCGACGGCTGTTCAAGCCAGGAATTCTTGGCACAAGGGGCTTCCGGTCGGGGACACGCGGAATCCATGACGACATGCAGGAACAGCGCTCTTGGGCCACAACCACTCTAGGGCGACCCTCGATCTGCTGTCAAGAGCTTTCACGAGCAGCACTGCCTTGCGTCCCATAAGATGCTGGCTCCCATAGGGCAACCCGGCATTGCACGTTCCGCATTGAGAGTCAATGTCGGCCATGACGTCCCACCACACAGGGCGCGAGCAACTTGTCATACTTGGCAACGTCCCGGATTACTGATCGAAGGGTACGCCACATCAGTCCAGCATCCTCATGTCAGTGGCTTTGAGATTCTGGAGCTCCTGCGGTTACGAAGTCGGCTTGCCGAGGTCGAGCCCGAACTCTCATCGGCAGAACGCGCGGCCCTGGAGGCCGCCGACGCCGCTTTTCTCCACAACGCCCCGACCCTCTTTCGCCAGGTGTCAGAGGTAGCAAGCCTTGAGGACCTTCGAAAGCAGGTCGGGGTCCGCCCCTCGCATTGGTGGTGGTACCTCGACTCGCTCACCCGCGTTCCAGTCTCCTGAGGAGACCCTCGGTCCCGGCCATTTTCCACCGTCAGAAACATCTCCCGTGGCATACCATCCTCCATGGTACAATGCCGTTCGGCCTTGAGATCTACGGTCTCCCGGTGTCTTGGGGGTACGTCCCGGCTTGACTGGTTCTTACGGACTCACGCCCGATGACTGCCGACCTCCGACGATCCCTCGGGACCGATCTCATCCCCAGCCAGCCGGACAGGCGAATCCCGCCGCCACGCAGTCTTGACAGCCTTTCGGATGCTGCGATAGGGTGAAGGCATCCAAAACGAGGGCGCGCATGATCAGCGACTCTGACCTCCAGCAAGCCGTGGATGCCCTGGTCGAGAGATTCCGACCGGAGCGGGTGATCCTGTTCGGTTCGCACGCCCGGGGAACGGCAGATGTCCGCAGTGATGTGGACCTCCTGGTCGTGTGTCCGGTCCGGGGCAGCCGGCGCGCATTGCAGGTGGCCATGGACCGGACGCTGCGCGGATGCCGGTTCGCCCGGGACATCGTGATCCTGACCCGAGAGGAGTTCGAGCGCGACCGCCACATTCCCGGGACCGTTGCCAGGCCCGCCTGGCTGGAAGGCCGAGTCCTGTATGAGCGCGCCTGACGCCGAAGTCCTTCACAAGGTACGGCAGTGGCTCGCCTATGCGGACGAGGACCTTCGCCTGGCGCGGCACGGGCTCACCATGACCATTGCTCCGCCACCCTACCGCCTGATCGCCTACCATGCCCAACAATGCGCGGAAAAGTGCCTGAAGGCCTATCTTGTCCTCCGGCATGTGGACTTCCCGTACACCCACAACCTCGCCCACCTCTTGGAACTGTGCCCGACGCAAGAGCGCTGGGCCGAGGACCTGAGGGATGCGGAGGAACTCACCCCCTTCGCCATCACCGCCCGCTACCCAGGGGGAGGACGAGGAGGTGACACAGGAAGAGGCGGAGCGGGCCATTGGCCTGGCCGACCGGGTGCGGACAACCGTTCGGGAGGCCATCCGCGAGATAGGGGTGGCGCTTCCGGCGGAGCCGTCCCCCTGAACCCCCTCGCTGACTCCTGAGCGTACGGCCCTCGCCGGACCCCCCGGTTGTTTGGCGCCCCTCGGCGCCGTGACCCTCGAAGAATTCGCTCTCGCCCCCGATCCCGTCCGAAAGACCCTCGTGCTTGTTGGCGGCCTCCTTGCCTGACTCCCGACCGGCCTGAGAATACCTCCCTCACCCACAGCGGCAGTCGGGGTCGTCAAGAAGCGGGGCCGCCTCCTTGTCGCATTTATCCAGATCGGGCGCACACATCATCGCGACAGGTGATGTTGACCACCCCGGAACGGCCGTGCTACTGTGCCCGCGAATGTACGGTATCGGTCCCGCAGAGGAGCCTGCCATGCCCCAGACAGTCACCATCCCGGTATCCGTGCTCAGGAAGCTCCAGGCGGCCGCACGGGCCGCACAGGAGGCGCACGATGCCCTGGAGGACTTCCTCCTGAGCCAGGACAAACGGTTCCTGGAGCGCATGCGCGCCGCGCGATCCAGCCACCGGGCGCGGCGTACCAAGCCTCTTCCTTTTGTGACCAAACCATGACATACGGGGTCGAGGTCACCCCGGAGTCCGAAAAGGACCGCGCCCGGCCGGAGGAACAGGGCGAAGGGTGCCAGGCGCTCCGCATCAACCGCCGCAGTCGCCCCGAGGGGTATCGCCTGGGGGGACGGACACCCGAGCGATGCGGTGGCCTCCTTGCCTGTTGACTTGGCCTCCGGGGCCGGATATATTCCCACCAGAGGGATATTGCCGCGCGATTTCAGACGCTGACCTCCAAACGAGCAGCATCTCTGCCATCATGGGAACCAAGCTCAAACTGACGTATCAAGACTATGTCCTCCTGCCGGACGACGGGAAACGATACGAAATCCTGGATGGAGATCTCTACGTGAC
>JACQVO010000138.1 GCA_016209725.1 Candidatus Methylomirabilota bacterium
CTACTCGTTCTGGACGATCCTGTTCCAGTTGATCCTGGGGGTGGCGGCGGCCCTCATCCTGAACGAGTCGTTCGTGGGGCGCGGCTTGGTTCGCGGGATCGTCCTCTTCCCCTATATGATTCCCACCATCGTGGCGGTCATCCTCTGGAAATGGCTGCTCAACGACACCTACGGCGTCGTAAACTACTGGCTGTTTGCCGTGGGGATCATCCGCGACCCCATCAGCTTTCTCGGCACCGACCACATCATGCTCTCCACGATCGTGATGAGCGTGTGGCAGTTCTTCCCCTTCGTCCTGCTGTCCGTCCTGGCCCGGCTGCAGACGATCCCGGAGGAGTTGTACGAGGCCGCCAAGGTGGACGGGGCCTCGGCCGCCCGTCGCTTCACCCACATCACCCTGCCGCAGATCCGGGGCATCCTGTTCGTGGTCATCCTGCTGCGCAGCATCTGGATGTTCACCAAGTTCGACACGGTGTGGCTGATGGGCGAGGGCGCCGGGGCCGGGCGCTACATCCGGACGCTGCCGGTGTACGCCTACATGCGGACCCTCACCTACTATCAGGCGGGCCTGGGCGCGGCCATCGCCGTGATCATGTTCGCCATCCTGGTGGTCAGCACGGTCCTCTACTTCGGCCTGTTCCGCGAGGAGGCGGACATCGGATGAATCGCTGGCGCCTGCGGCAATACCGGTCCCGCGCCCTCCTGTACGGGGGGGCACTGTTTCTCGTGCTTCAGGCCGCGTTCCCCTTCTTCTGGATGGTGTCCACCTCGTTCAAACCCCCCAGGGAGGTCTTCGCCCAGCCGCCCACGTTCATCCCCCAGGATCCCGCCTGGGAAAATTTCCGCCGGTTGTTCACCACCACGAATTTTCTCATCTACTTCTGGAACAGCCTGGTCGTCTGCGGGCTGACGGTCCTCCTGACCATGGCGGTCAGCGCGGCCGGGGCCTACAGTCTCACCCGCTATCGCTACCCGGGTCGCGAGAAGATCGCCGGCCTCATCCTGTGCACGTACATGTTTGCCCCCATCATGGTGGTGATCCCCTTCTTCATCCTCGTGAAGAAGCTCGGCATCGAGAACACCCACTTCGCCCTGGTGCTGGCCCTGACCTCGTTCTGTCTCCCATTCACGCTGTGGCTCCTGCGGGCGTTCTTCCAGACGATCCCCGTCGAGCTGGAGCAGGCCGCCCTGGTGGACGGGGCCGGGCGGCTGCGGGCGGTGATCTACGTTGTCTTGCCACTCGCGCTACCGGGGATCATCGCCACCTCCATCTTCACCTTCATCCTGGCCTGGAACGACTACATCTTCACCCGCATCCTCATCGCCTCGGACGAGCTCAAGACCTTGCCGGTCGGCGTCCAGGACCTGTTCCATTCCGCCCTCACCGACTGGGGCCTGATCATGGCCGCCGCGATGATGATCACGATCCCGGCGCTCCTCTTCTTCGTGACGGTTCAGCGGTATCTGATCCGTGGCTGGGGGGCCGGCGCCGTCAAGGGATGACGGCAGGAGAGAGCCGCAGCACACCCGCGCGCGTTATCCGCGCCTGATGCCCAAGGAGGCTTCGACCTGGGCGATCAGGGGCAGGGAGAGATTGCACCAGGAATGCACTTGACGGGGCGCGGGGGCTGGAATAGAAATGACCATTCCCAGGAACGAGAGGGTCCCGCCTTGACTGAACCTGTTCCCTGCTCCACCCAGCTTGCCGAGCGGTTGGCCGCGTTCCGGCTGCGGAATGTGCCGCCGGAGGTCGTGGCCCAGGCCAGACTGATCCTCCTGGACACCCTCGGCGCCATGCTGGCCGCCTCCTCGTCCACGTACTCCGCCACCCGTATCCTGGTGGACTTCGCCCGCCGGCTTGGCGGGCGGCCCGAGTCCAGCCTGGTGGGCCAGCAACTGAAAAGCTCCTGCGTCACCGCCGCGTTGGTCAACGGGACGCTGGGCTATTACTGCGACATCGAGCCGCATCACGTGGGCGGCATCCTGCATGCACCGGCCGTCATTGTCCCGACCAGCTTGGCGGTGGCGGAGAAGGAAGGGGCAACGGGGACTCGATTCCTCGAGGCCATGCTCCTCGGGATCGAGGTGGCCTGTCGCGTGAGTTACGCTCTGAATCCTGTGGCCCTGTACAAGCGCGGCTTCCACCCCAGCGCCATCTGCGGCGCCTTCGGCGCTTCGGCTGCGGCGGGTCACCTCTTCCGCCTGTCGGCGCCGCGATTCGCCGTCGCCCTGGGACTCGCCATGCAACAGGCCTCGGGGCTTCTGGCGTGGGCCAGCGACCACACGGAGAATTCCCGGCCCTTCAACCCCGGCCTGGCGGCGCGCAACGGGACGACCGCAGCCTACCTGGCCCACCTGGGCTTCGGCGGTCCCCCGACTCCCTTCGAGGGGAAGTACGATGCCTTCACCGCCTTCTCCGGCGAGCGGAACCCCAAGGCGCTGCTGGCGGACTGGGGGAAGCATTACTTCCTCCCCGAGTTCGCCTACAAGCGCTATTCCTCCTGCTCCTTCACCCATCCGGGGCTGGACGCCTTGCTGGGCCTCGCACGCGAGCACAAGCTGAAATCCGCCGAGGTGCAGGAGATCGTCCTGCGCTTCCCCAGCCTGGGCGCCCATATGATCGACAACAACGAGCTGAAGTCGCACTGCGCCCAGTACATCCTGCCGGTCGGCTTGGTCTTCGGCCGGGTGATGATTGACGACATCCTGCAGGATCGGACGCGACACCCCGAGGTGGCCCGCCTGAGCGCCCGGACCCGCATGGTCGGAGACCGGACCCTGGACAAGGGCTGGCCCGAGGTCTACGCGTCCCTCGTCGAGATCACGACGACTGACGGCCGCCGCCTCTCAAAGCGGGTGGACCATGCCAAGGGAACCATGGAGAATCCCCTGACCCCCGAGGAGATCCATCAGAAATACCTGAAGTTGGCCACCACGGTGACCTCGGCCGCCCAGGCCGAGCGGATCGCCGAGATCGTGCATCGGATCGAACGGCTCTCGGATGTCCACGGTCTGGCCGCCATGCTCCGAACGCTGAAGCCCCCGGCCACCAAACAGCCGGCCAAGAAGGTCCCGGATGGTTCGCGGGCCAAAGAAGGCCGAGCCGCAGGGACGACGACGCGCCGGCGGAAGCAGCCGTGAAGCGGTGGGGTGGCCACGGCACCCCGGATCGTCATCGGCGCCTCCCTTGCGGTGCTGGCGCCGGTCGGCTGGCAAGTCGCGCTCCGGCCGGCGTCCGGGTCCGGCCAATGCGGCCGCCGGGGAGCGGGTTCTGATGCGTGCCCATTTTCCGGGGTGTCTTGCCGTGCAATCGATTCTGAGGGATTTTCGGGAGGAGAGACGTAATTCCGCGGTCTTGCACGGGGGGTGCGGCAGCATTCCAGGCGAGAGGGTCAGGACCCCTTTAACACCTCCCGCGCGATGATGAGGCGCTGGATCTCCGACGTGCCCTCGTAGATCCGGACCAGGCGCACGTCGCGGTAGTAGCGCTCCACCGGACAGTCCCGCATGTATCCCATGCCGCCGTGGATCTGGACCGCCCGGTCGGCCGCACGCCCCACCATCTCGGAACAGTGGAGCTTTGCCATGGCGACCTCCTTGGTGAGGCGCTCCCCCCGATCCGTCCGCCACGCCGTCTCGCGAAGCATGGCCCGGCAGGCATAGATCTCCGTCGCCGTATCCGCCAGCATGAACTGGACCGCCTGTTGCTCCGCGATGGGTTTCCCGAATTGCACCCGCTGCTTGGCGTAGGCGGCGGACAGTTCCAGCAGGCGCTGGGCCGCCCCCACGCACACGGCCCCCATGGTCAGGCGGCCGCGGTCCAGGACCTTCATGGCGACCTTGAACCCGTCGCCGACCTTGCCGAGGACGTTGGCCGCCGGGACCCGCGCGTCCTCGAAGATCAGGTCGCAGACATGGGAGCCGCGGAAGCCCATGGTCTTGTGCGGTCTGGTGATGGTGAGTCCGGGCGTGTCCCGGTGGACCAGGAAGGCCGTGATGCCGCCCCGGGCCCGCTTCTCCCGGTCGGTCAGCGCCATCACCGTGAACACCTGCGCCGAGTCGGCGTTCGTGATCCACTGCTTGCGGCCGTTCAGGATATACTCATCGCCCCGCCTCACGGCCGTGGTCTCGATGGCGGCGGCATCCGACCCGGCGTTCGGCTCGGTCAGGGCGAACGCGCCGGTCCACTCGCCGCTGGCCAGTTTCGGGAGATAGGCTCGCTTCTGCTCCTCGGTGCCGTCGAACAGAATCCCCAGGGAGCCGATCCCGTTGTTGGTGCCCACCCGGCTCCGGAAGCAGAGACTGGCTTTGGCGAGCTCCTCGAAGACCACGCATTGGGCCAGGAGCGGGAGGCCGAGGCCGCCGTATTCCTGCGGGATGGCCAAGCCGAAGAGCCCGAGCTTCCGCAATTCCTCGACGATGTGAGGCGGGATGCGGTCCGTCTCCTCGATCTCCGCCTCCACCGGGTGAAGGACCTCACGGACGAACCGCCGGATAGAGTCACCCAGCAGCCGGATATCCTCCGGGATCTCCAAATCCATGCGTCCCCCTACGCCACCCCGATCGTGTCCAGGGCGACGAAGGCCGGTTCTCCGCCGGCGACATTCGCGGGGGGCCTCCCGGCCTCTCCGTCTCGAAGCGATCCGAGGAGCCCGCGTCCCGTCACCTGCTCCACCCGAACCCGGGCCAACCCGCCGCGCAACGCCGGATTCCCGGCGAACCAGACCCGGAGGTAGTTGTCGCTGAGACCTTCCAGCAGCCCGTCCGGTCCATCGCGATCCAGGACCACGACCTCAAGCGCCTCACCGAGGAATCGACGCCGGAAGGCCTGGCCCTTCCGGGCGACGAGGGAGCGGAGCACGCGGCTCCGTTCCGCCTTCACGTGCCTGGGGACCTGATCCGCGTACCCGGCCGCATCGGTGCCAGGTCGCCGGGAATAACTGAAGACGTGCATTCCCGCCATGGGCAGCGCCTCCAGGAGGTCGCAGGTCTCTTGGAAGGCCTGGTCGTCCTCCCCGGGGAAGCCCACGATGACATCGCCGCTCACCGCGATTCCGGGCACCTCAGCCACAAGACGTTCCACCAAGTCCCGGAACTGGGTCGCCGTATGGCCGCGGCGCATCCGTCGCAGGAGCTGCTCGTCTCCGCTCTGGAGAGGCAGGTGGAGATGGCGGCAGAACCGCGGCGACTCCGCCAGCAATCGGATCAGGTCCGGCTTCACCTCGTGGGGATCCAGGGAGCTCAGTCGGAGGCGCGGCGCTTCATCGAGCGCCGCGATCCGCCGGCACAGCTCGGACAGCGACGTCGGCGGCGTCAGATCCCGCCCGTAGGTGCCGAGGTGAATTCCCGTCAGGACCACTTCGGGGAAGCCTGCCCCGTGCAGGCGCCGGATCTGTTCGAGAATCCGATCGGGTGGCTGGCTGCGATTCCCACCGCGGACGTCCGGCACGATGCAGAAGCTGCAGTGGTAGTTGCAGCCGTCCTGGACCTTGAGGAACGCCCGCGTCCGATCCGAATCAATGCCCGGGCCGTAGTCGTCTATCTGGCGGCGGCCACCGACCACGCCGACAAACACCTGGGCACCGCCGTTCTTTCTGGCCTCTTGAACGTAGCCCAGGAGCTTCGGCTTTTCCCCGTTGCCCAGGACCAAGTCCACGCCGGGAATTGCTGCCACCGCGCCGGGTGCGGCCTGCGCGTAACATCCCGTGACCGCCACCAGCGCCGAGGGATTCCGCCTCACCGCCTGCCGCGCTAGCCGCCGCGAGTCGGCATCCGCCTCGGCCGTGATGGTGCAGGTGTTGATCACATACAGTTCCGCCGCGGCATCGAAGGGGACGATCGCGTGGCCTTCGGCCTGCGCCTTCCCACGCAGCGCGTCCGTTTCGAACTGGTTCAACCGGCACCCCACCGTGGCAAACGCGATGCGCATGGCAATGCCATCACCGATATCCGACAGGGAGACCCGACAGCGGAATTTGGTCCCTACGCTCCATCCCTGTCCCCGTCGCTGTCGCTATCGGTTCTCCGAGCCGAGGCCGACCCCCACCACGATCCGTTCGAGCTGTACGAGGTTCATTACGTCCTCGCGATTGTATTCGAGGAGCAGCCCCAGGGCCTCCTGATCCCCGGCGTTCTCATACCGTGCCCAGAGCTGCAAGGCGTCCCAGCCGTTCATCCCCCGGGTGGCCCGGGCGATGCCGAAGCGCTCTTCCATCCGCTTCAGGCCGCCCTTCAATCCGACCCGACGGCATTCCCGGAGAAGGTCCAGGGACTTGAACCGGGATCGGAGGTCGAGCCGGGTCTGCCGCTCGAGGATGGGCAGGTCGAACCGATCCCCGTTGTAGGTGCAGAGGGTATCCACGCCGTCCAGGGCTTCCCACACGCTGACGTCGGTGATGTCTCCGCCCACGAGCTGCCGGAACCCCCAGTCCTCGCGGTAGATCCCGACGACCGTCACCGCACCGCCGGCACAGGTCTCGATGTCGAGGTATGCTTTCAACGGTTCTTGGAGCCCCCAGGGCTGATCGCCCCTTGACCAGCGTACTCAGACTTGCGCGAGAATAACACAAGTGCCGGCGAATTCAATTCGCAAAACTTGCTCCAGCTGGGTGCCCGAACTCGTCCCCTAATCCAATCGCGCCACAGACCTGTCGAGAGATTTTCCGTCCCCGAAGCGAGGTCCGAAGTGTCGGGATCGGTGGGCAGAAAGCTACTGCAAGGAAAGGTATGATACGTGCACTGTGCCTCCATCCAAGAGCAGGATGAGTGCTGAACCAGCTTTGGGGTAATTGTTCTAGGGACGCCAGCTATTTGGCGCTGGACAGTGGTAGGAGGCGATCTCGTATTGCCCTAAGGTCGACTTCAAAGGATCGCTGAAGTTCGGAATGGGGATACGTAGTGCAATAATAGCGTGCGCTCCGGCTGCGGCTCTTGAGTCTGAAGTAGGAACTCACAATTGGCCGAAGTTCGGCCCGTCTGTGCACCTCTTGATCCCTGACATCGTGACCACCAGGGTCGATAATTCCCACTTGAGCCAGAAAAGCATCGACGTAATGCAGGGCGGCGTAGTACACCGCCGTCATAGCCCAATCGCTGTAGACGCTCTTGTCAGTGGCATGGTAAAATGTCTCGTTATGCTGAACCTGAAGTATGTGGTCTGCGACATTAGGCATGGCTTATTGGGAGGGATAAACCCGACGGGCTCGTGAGGGGCGAATCGAATCCGGATCCCTTCCCTGGCGGAAGATCACGGCGAAATCGAACGGGATCTCCGGGAACTGATCCATCAAGGTAAGTTGTGCAGCGTAAATCTGATCCTCCAAAGCCAGGTCGAAATCAGCGATCACCACCCACATCCTGGAAAAGTCGTTGTCCCTTCGAATAAAGACCTGTTCGATGCCTCCGATCGCAGAGAATTTCGCTGCGAATACTGCCTCGATAGAGTGAGCAATAGTGCTAGAAAAGTCAGAAGGGGGGCCTCCTCTACTGTCTGCGGAGGATCGGCCTCCTTTCCAGGGTGGACCAATCCGTGTTGAGGTCCCACGATAAAATGTCATGGTACTTCCTTGATCCTCGATCTGATCCGACCACTCCAGGATCAGGACGTCTCCCCGACATGCGGGCTCGCTCACTAGGATTGACCTCATCCTTTTCTCCTAAGTTCTTCCGGTGGATTCACGGTTAGCACGTTCGAGGACTTGACGACGTAAACCGGGTTTCCCTCCGGATCCCATTCACCCTCTATCCGCCAGACCTCAGTTGCCACCAGTTTCATCTTCAAGACCGTGCCGTCACCCAGAAGATAGTTATTCCAGTGCTCGTTGGATTGCTGGACGTCGATAAGCTGAGCATCCTTTTCCGGACCCCCGGGTGGAAACCGGATTTTGCGCTTTGTCGGCGGCATCAAGACCTCCAGGCACGCTTGTTCAAAGGGAATGGATCATCTCTCATCCCCCGCGAGAGCGCCGAGCCCTCTCTTCTATGCGAGCCGCGAAGAACCCAACCGGCGCTCCACCGGGCGATGGAATAGGCTCGGTGGTTCTCTTGTGGGGAAGAAAAAGTGCGAGGCTCCCCACCCGACCGCCCGACCACACCGTCGTGATAGAAGGGAACAAGGCGCCCCATGGAATCCAACGAAGAAAAGGGCGTCCAGAACCTTTCTCTCGGAACTCTCATTTTTTGGGGAGGCATTTTCGTGGACCGTACCGGACGCAGGCCTGTGTGTCAACAGGAAATCCCATTGCCAGCCGGCGCAAACCCCATGGTCCTGCGGGGGCGATACTGGCGGCTCGCACCATGGTCTTGCCTTCCCGCTGTGGGCGTGTCCATGGACCAAGATTCTACACTTCCCTCAGAGGGGCGGCGACTCAATAATCAAGAGGGCGCTATCAGCCATTGTATGCCATCTGGATTCGGCCCCCGTGAGATTCGCCTTGCGAAATGCACGCGAACCCTCGTATCCTGGCGGCCAACGGAGGCCACCCCATGTCAGATTGGGCGATTCAACGACGGTCCCCCCGCTACCCGATCCAGCTCCCCTTCTCCCACCAGCCCACATCTCACCGGGGCGCCGGGACCCGGGTGGGCTGGACCCGCGATCTGAGCGAAGGGGGCGCCTGTCTGGAGCTGGACGAGCACCTGCCGATCCACACGCCGCTCCACATCCGCCTCCAGACGGATCGAGGGGCCATCGAGCTGGACGCCGAAGTGGTCTGGGAGGTAGAGGAGCAAAGGTCCGGCCGGGCGGAGGGAGGCGTCCTTCACGGCGTGGCCTTCACCCATCTCGCTCCGGATCAACTCCTCTTGCTCCGCGATCTGCTCCTTCCGCAAGGACATTCGCGGCCAGCAGGGGTCCGTGTGCCGGCAGACCTCCCCGTCACGTGTCAGCCCAGGGCTTCGGCGGGAATTGTGCTCGATGGGAGGACGGGAGATTTCAGTCGCGGCGGGCTCTTGCTCCGTCTGTCCCAGACCCTCCCGCCCGGCACACCGCTGGACCTCACCCTTCATCGTCCCAACGGACGGGTCACGGCGGAGGGAGAGATCGTCTGGGTGGAGCCGCCGGAGAAGCGGACGCCCGGGCAGCCGATCCGCCACGGCGTGCGCTTCACCGCCCTCGGCTGGTCCAGGGCGCTGTCCCTCGCGCTCCTTCTTGCCGAACCCACCGAGGAACCCTCACCAGCGCGCTGATCGGCACGATGATCCCCTCAAGGCTCCGGTTGTGCGGTGGTTGCTCATTTTCGTGCCGTCGCCCAATGATCCGCCTTCCTCGCCTCTGATACATTGGCCCGCTCAATGCCACGTTCGGGAGAACCGGCTTGACAGTGAGCGGACCCACTGGGACAATCCGCCCACAGGATCCTCGCCTCTCCGGGGAGTCGCCATCATGCGCATCGGCATCATCGGCCTGCCGGCCACGGGAAAGACGACGCTGTTCAACCTCCTCTGCCTGGCGGGCGGAGGCCACGTCGGCCACCACGGCACAAACGAGCCATCGGTGGCCGTCGTGAGGGTGCCTGACTTGCGTCTGGAGCGGCTGGCGTCCCTGATCTTCAAGCCCAGGAAGGTCACCCACGCCACCATGGAGTTCGTGGACTTCGTGGCCCTCACCCGCGGCGCCGGGAAGGGGGAGGGGCTGGGCAGCCATTACCTGGCCCAGATGCGCCAGGTGGATGTCCTCCTGCATGTCCTGCGCGATTTCGACGACCCGGAGATCGCCCACGTCGAGGGCAAGGTGGACGCGGCGCGGGACGCCGTTCTCGTGAACACGGAGCTTTTGCTGGCGGACCTGGACGTCGTGGAGAAGCGCATCGGGCGCCTGGAGGCGGACCTGCGCAAGATCAAGAGGGACGAGGCCGTCAAGGAACTGGAACTCCTGAAGCGCTGCCATGCCTGGCTCGTGGAAGAGAAGCCGATCCGAGACCTGGCCCTCACCGAGGACGACCAGAAGGTCCTGCGGGGATTCACCCTGCTGACGGCCAGGCCGATGCTCCTCCTTCTCAACATCTCCGAGGGAAAGCTGGGCAAACCCGACCCGACCCAGGAGCGCCTGCAGCGCGCCCTGGGGGGGAAGGGTGTTTCCCTGCTCCAGCTCTGCGTCAAGGTGGAGTGGGAAGTGGCGCAACTGCCCCCCGAGGATGCGGAGGTGTTCCGGAAGGATCTCGGCCTGCACGCGGGCGGCTTCGCCGAGGTCCTGCGGGCCTGCTTCGGCCTGTTGGGCCTCATCACCTTCTACACCGGCGAGGGGGGAGAGGAGACGCGTGCCTGGACCATCCCGGCAGGCGCCACGGCGCTCAAGGCCGCCGGCGCCGTCCACAGCGATCTGGAGCGGGGGTTCATCCGTGCCGAGGTCGTGAACTGTGCGGAGCTGGAGGCCGCCGGCTCCCTGGCCACGGCAAAGAAGAAGGGCATCCTCCGGGTCGAGGGGAAAGAATACCGGGTGGCCGATGGCGATGTCATCAGCGTCCGGTTCAATGTGTGAGCCCCCTCACCCTCCCCTCTCCCCCACCGGGTACCCTCAGGGTGGGGTACCCGGGGGAGAGGGCAAGGGAGAAGGGCAGGAGGAAGTGATGAAAGGATTGGTCCTCTTCTCCGACGGTTCCTACGCGCTCAAGGAGGTGCCCGAGCCGCAGGTCGGCAGGAACGTCTACGCCCCGCAGGATGTCCTGATCGAGGTGGCCTACTGCGGCATCTGCGGGAGCGACGTCCACAAGTGGAAGGACTCGGACAAGAAGGGAGTGAGCAGCCCCACATCGGCGGTCGTCACGGGCCATGAGATCGTGGGGACCGTGAAGGCCGCGGGCCCCGAGGTGGCCGACGTGAAGGCCGGCGACCGCGTGGTGTGCGAGCTGGTCACCTTCTACTGCGGGCGCTGCGTCAACTGCCAGACCGGGCGGATCAACATCTGCTGCAACATGCCCTCCATGCAGCAGCGGGCCCACTACGTCACGGGCGGGGGCTACGCCCGCTACACGGTCTGGCCGGCCAAGCACGTCCACGACCTGCCCCCCGGCATCTCTCTGGAAGAAGGGACGCTGATCGAGCCGACGGCGGGATCCGTCCACAGTATGATCGAGCGGATGAAGGTCCGGGCCGGCGAATCGGTCATCATCCTGGGGCCGGGGGCGCGGGGCCTGATCCTGCTCCAGATCGCCAAGGCCTGCGGGGCCTCCCCGGTCGTGATCACCGGCCTCACCCGGGACGAGCGGACCCGTCTCGCCTTGGCGAGACAGCTCGGCGCCGACGAGGTCATCAACGTGGAGGCGGTGGACCTGGTGCAGCGGGTCAAGGACCTCACGGGCGGCATCGGCTTCGACGTGGTGATCGAGAATACCGGCGCGGCCAGCGCCGTCGAGCAATCCCTGGACATCGCGCGAAACGGCGGCCGCATCCTCATCTCGGGCGGGGGCATCCGGGGTGGGATCATGGCCCAATTGGACACCCGCAAGATCATCGTGAAGGAGCTGGAGCTGTACGGCGAGATCTCCCACGTCTGGACCTCGTGGAAGACCGCCATCAAGCTGGTCGCCGAGGGGAGGGTCCGGGTGAAACCGCTGCTCTCCCACATCTACCCATTGGAGAAATGGGAGGAGGCCTTCGACCTGGCCGCCACCAGTCCGGAGGCGTTGCGGGTGGCGATCAATCCTGGCGGTTAAGGACAACTGCGTTCGGCAGTTCGGCTGGTCGGCAGATCGCGAACCATCGAATCCGCCAAAGGCTGAAACAGTCGAACGCTCTTCAGAATCTCCCGCGTGGCCAAGTCCCATAGGACCACGGGTTCCCGACCATCGAAATGACCACGGGCTGCAGGACATCCTGCAGCCCGTGGTTGCGTTTTGGCCTCCGGAGGACGGACCGCCCAGCGGTCACCCCTCCCCCGGGCTGCTGGGATCACCGCGGAGGACTGTACGGAGGGGGTGCCGGAGGCGGCGGGAGCGCCGTCGGAGCCGGTGAAGGTCCTCCCGGTGCTGGCGGGGGGGCCGACCCTCCGCTGGGGGTGGGGGGAGCGGATGCTCCCCCACCAGGCGGAGCCGACGGGCCGGGGGGTCCGGCAGCGGCCGGTGCACCAGGCGCCGCGGGCGCCCCAGGGGCACCTGGCGGTCCACCCGCAGGCGCCTGTGGTCCGGCCGGCGCGGTCGCGGGCGGCGAGTAGAACGGGGGAAGCGTCGAGCGAAGACGCTCGATCCTGGTCACCTGCGCCTTCGGGAATTTGAGATCCCCTCCCGGACGGACGACCACCACCAAGTCACCCTCTTCGTGGGTCTCGGTCCCCCAGAAGCTCCGGCCGTCGGTGAGATAGACAGTGTCACCCCAGGCGGTGGTTGCCACGACCACGCCCACCAGGACCACGGCGGCAATCCATACTGTACGCATCGGACGTCCCCCCTTTCCCGCGCATAACGAAATGTCGAATGGTGAATACCGAATATCGAATGACGAACGCCCAAAGGTATCCGTTCCTGAGCGTCTCTCATTCGAAATTCGCCATTCGAAATTCGACATTCGATATTCTAGACCATCCCTTCCGCTCGGTTCAGACTCCGCTTGGTTGGGGCCTCGGCCAGCAAATCACTCCCCCGAACGCCTCCCCCGTGCGAGGACGTGCTCCCATAGGACCTCCGCCACCCCGTCGGCGTTGTGGCTTGGAGCCAGGACCCTCGCCGCCCGCTTCAGGTCGCCGTGGGCATTGCCCATGGCCACGCCAAGGCCGGCAACCTGGATCATCTCCAGCAGGATCTTGACGGGGTCAGCCGGCTGGCCGTCGAGGAAACGTGTCAGGTCTCCCACGACAACTTGCTCCACCCCGTCCTTGCGGGCGGATTCCCGGGACGTCTCGCTGACCCGCTCGACGTAGACCTCCTCGCCGAGGTACAGGTTGACGCGCAGCCCCTGCGCCCGCGCCAGGCGCAGTCCCCTGAGCGCCTGGTGCTTCGGCAGGCGCGCAGAGAAGAGATACTCCCCGCTCGCCGGATCCTGGATGCGCGCGCCGTTGCACAGGATGAGGGGCGCGTCGGCTCCGATCCGTCCGGCGTAGGGCAGCGCGGAGGCATACAACCGGCCGTGGCCAGGGTCACGCGGATGCCGGCGGCCTTCGCGTCCTCCAGCGCCCGCAGGGTCGCCGGGGAGATGCGCCGTTCGCGATCCACCAGGGTCCCATCCACATCCAGGACGATCAGCCGATAGCCCGTGTCAGCGGATGGCATACCCGGCCTTCAGCAGATCCTGCCGGAGGTCCCCGATGCGGCCCAGCGCCCTGTCCGTGTCGCCCTGCGGGGTGAACTCGAACCCGATGCTGCCGGCGTATCCGGCATCCGCCAGCGCGCGCAGGATATTCCCGTAGTGCAGCTCTCCCGTCCCCGGCTCGTGCCGCCCGGGGACATCCGCCGCGTGGATGTGGCCCACCAGGGGGAGATGCCGCCGCAGGGTCTCTATCACGTTCCCTTCCATGATCTGCATGTGGTACACATCGTACAGCAGGCGGATGGAGCGGCTCCCCACCTCCGCCAGGATGGCGAACCCCTCCCTCGCGCTGTCCAGGAAGTACCCCGGATGATCCACGCGGGTGTTCAGGGGCTCCAGCAGGAGCGTGATCCCCGCCCGCTCCGCCAGGGGCGCCAGGGCCGCCAGGCCCCTCACCACGTTGTCCCGCTTCTGGGCCGGCGTCAGGTCGGACCGGCTGGGCCGCGCGGACCCATCGGGCAAGAGCTCGTCGGTCAGCAGCATGAGCCGGTCGCAGTCGAGCCGGCGGGCCACCTCGACCGAGCGCCGGACCTCTTCCGTGTACAGCGTCCACTCCTGGGGATCCACCAAGGAGCCCTTGCGGTGTCCGCTGAATGTGGCCACGCCGACCCCCTGGTCCACGACCTTCCGCAAGGCGTCCAGATCCTTCCCGCCCCACCCCCAGAATTCCACCGCCGTGAAGCCGGCCTGCTGGACCCGCACGGCCCTCTCGGCGAAATCCAGTTCCGGGTAGATCATCTCCAGGCAAATGGCGAATCTCACGATGCCGCCTCCCGACCCACCAGGTGCAAGCTGCCCTCCTCGAAGAGGACGCCCACCGGATCCCCCGACCCCAGCAGGCCCACACCGCGGAGATGGACCACCTTGACCAGGAGGCTCTGCCCACCCACCATCACGTCGTAGAACATCTCGCTGCCGAGATACGTGGCCGCCGCGACGTGCCCCTGCCACCGACCCGTTCCGGGCGGACCCAGGGCGATTGCCTCCGGGCGGAGGAGCAGCCAGACCGGATCGGTTGGGTGAAATCCTTCCGTCGAAACCCACAGGCGTCCCTGGGGGATCTCCACCTCGGCCCGCCCGCCGTCCACGGCCCGCACGGTGCCGGCCAGGAAGTTCCCCTTGCCGATGAAATCCGCCACGAATAAGGTCCGCGGGCGGTTGTAGATCTCCTGCGGTGTCCCCACCTGCTCGATGCGTCCTCGGTGCATGAGCACAATCCGGTCCGAGAGGGTCATCGCCTCGTCCTGATCGTGGGTCACATAGACGCTGGTGATCCGGAGGCGCTGCTGGAGTCGGCGGATCTCCTGCCGCATCTGGACGCGGAGCTTCGCATCCAGATTGCTCAGCGGCTCGTCGAATAACAGCACCCGCGGCTCGGTGATGAGGGCGCGGGCCAGCGCCACCCGCTGCTGCTGCCCTCCCGACAGTTGGGACGGCAGCCGCGCCTCCGTTCCCTTCAGATCCACCAGGTCCAGCATGGAGAAGACCCGATCCCGGATCTCCGGGGCGGGAACCCTCCGGATGCGCAGCCCGTAGCCGATGTTATCGTACACGCTCATGTGGGGGAACAGTCCGTAGCTCTGAAAGACCATGGAGGTCCGCCGCTTGTTCGCCGGAACCGCGGTGATCCGCTCGTCCCCGATGTAGATCTCTCCCCCGGTCGGTGTTTCGAAGCCCGCGATCATCCGGAGGACCGTGGTCTTCCCGCACCCGGAGGGACCCAGGAGTGTCACCAGGCTGCCGTCCTTGACCTCCAGGGACACCCCGTCCACGGCGACGACCTGACCGGAGCCGCCCCGCCCCTCGAAGACCTTGCGCAGATTCTCCACCCGAACGGAATTGCCCATGTGCAGCCTATCCGACTCCGTCCACTATGAAAGTCCACCCCCGCCTCACCCCTCACGCCTCACCCCTC
>JACQVO010000128.1 GCA_016209725.1 Candidatus Methylomirabilota bacterium
GAACAACGACCTGCTCCTGCAGCTCCGCAAGCGCAACATCGGGAAGGTCGTCCTGGCGGGGATGTCGGCGAACCTGTGTGTCGAGGCACACATGCGCGAATTGCTCGAGCGGGGCTTCGAGGTTGCCGTGGTGAAAGACGCGACGGCTGCGGCCCGGCATCCCGAGTTGGGCGACGGCTACAAGGCAGCCCTCGTCAACTTCGGGTTTATAGCCAACGCGGTCCTGTCAACGGATGAGGTCGGCAAGGCCATGGAGGGTGGCCGCACGCCGATCTCGCGGTGAACGCGCCGGCCCTTAGTTCGCCTTTCCTTACTACAGGGCAAAAGCACCGTGTACAAGCTTTGTTTGACCCGGATTGGAACGCGCGTTCCACACTTTGTCAAAGAGCAACCTGAACTGTGAAACCAGAGGAGAACCCGATGACTTGCGAGTACAAACTGACCCTGTCGCCCAGAAGCCTCCACAACGCCGACCCAAAGGCCAAGGCCGTCCTGGAAAGGGCCAAGACGCAAGTAGGATTCATCCCGAACATGTATGCCGGCATGGCCAACTCCCCCGGCCTGCTCGAGACGTACCTGGACGGTTATGACCGATTTCGCAAGGACTCCGGTTTCACCCCGGCCGAGCAGGAAGTCGTGTTTCTGACCATCAGCCGTGGCAACGGCTGCGATTACTGCATGGCGGCCCACAGCATGATCGCCGATCGGATGTCCAAGGTGCCGCCCCCGGTGACCGAAGCCATTCGCAACGGGCGGACGATTCCCCACGCGAAGCTGGCCGCGCTCAGTACCTTCACCGACACCCTGCTGGCCACCCGTGGCCTGCCCTCGAAGGCCGCCGTCCAGGCCTTTCTCGGCGCGGGCTATGAGGAGCGTCATGTGCTGGAGATTATCCTTGCCATCGCCGTGAAAACGCTCAGCAACTATTCCAACCATCTGTTCCACACGCCGCTCGACGGGATGTTCGCCAGCCGCGAGTGGAAGCAGTCGGCATGAACCTGTGCCAACAACCCCCCTTGCGCCACAGCGGCTGTTTCCGAACGGGCATGTGGCAGCGGCACGGACGCGAAACAGGAGACTGTCATGAACACGTTTGGATCCACCCACAAATACATGCTCGCCGAGGGGCACCGTCTCGCCTATCTTGACGAGGGCAACGGCCCGCCCGTTCTGCTGATGCACGGAATCCCGACATCCAGTCTGCTGTGGCGCCACATCATCCCCGTGGTGGCCGCGACCCACAGGGTGATCGCGCCCGACATGCTGAACTACGGCAAGTCGGACAAGCCTGCGAACGCAGTGGCGGCCGAGTTGAAGGCGTTTCTGGCCGAGGGATCCGCGGACTGAGGCCGGGCAGCGGGGGCGATCCCTGTTCACGCCCACTACACGGGAGACACACCGCCCCGCTGTGCCTCCGCGCCGAGGCAGCCTGGCTCACAGTCGCAGGCAATGTAACGCGTTCTCGTGGTGAGCGAGAGACAAGAGCCCAATTGTCAAAGCAGGAGAATGGCAGCTATGAATACCTCACGGTCCGACACCCTGGTGACGGTTTCCCACGCCGCGAGCCAGGACGTACCTATTCTGGGTCACGGCGTCTATGGGCAAGGCGGCGAGAAGGTTCTCGTTCTTCACGACTGGATGGGGGACTCGGCCAACTACGAGCCTCTGATCCCCTACCTCGAACCGAGCACCTACACCTACGTGTTCGCTGACGCGCGAGGCTATGGAACGTCTCGGCATCTGACCGGCGCCTATTCAGCGGAAGAGGTGACGGCGGACGCTTTCCGCCTCGCCGATAAGCTCGGTTGGAAGCGCTTCCACGTCGTTGGCCACTCGATGACGGGCATGGTGGTTCAGCGCATGGCCGTCGACGACTGGACTTCCGGCGCGAAGCGGCTAAAGAGCGTTGTCGCAATCACGCCTGTATCCGCGGACGGTTATCCCGCGGATGAGGGCACCAAGAAGTTCCTCTGGGACCTGATCCACCAACGCGACCTTTCGGAGCAGGGTTTCTCCATGCTCACCGGACAGCGGCTCTCGCCGGCCTGGGGGCGTGTCAAGACCAATCGGCACTTCCAGACCTCCACCGCGGAGGCCCTCAAGGGCTATTACCGGATGTGGCTGGAGACGGACTTCTCCGCAGAGGTCCGCAAGGCCGAGGTCGGAACCCCGTTCCTCGTGATCGGCGGTCGACGGGATCTCCCCGGCTTCCAGGAGGAGCACCTGAGGAAGACCTTCGGAACCTGGTATCCGAACGCGGAGTTCACCTTCATTACGGATGCCGGCCACTACCCGATGCACGAGACGCCGGTCTACCTCGCCAGCCTCGTCGAGCGATTCCTCGAGGTCCACTGCTGAGCCGCGATATTAGAAAGGGTACTGGACACTTTTCAGTTGAGATACTGAAAAAGTTGATCGCCCGAAGATCAGACAGCTTGGTGCTTGATGTGTACGCCCGTATCCAGCAGGACCGGAGAGCTTGAGGAGACCAGTGGGTCAGGCCCGGAACAGTGAAGAGCTGGACCGCGCTTGCGAGCGAGGCCCTGCGGGAGGGCGCACTGAGGATCGAAGAGGCGGCCTTCTTCCTGCTGGAAACGCGCAGCGGATAGGAGCGCACCAAAGCTCTCGTCGCGCTTGACCCACATCATGATCGATTCTGGAGCACCCTGTCTCAGACTGCAATGTTTCATGCCGGGCATTCCGAACTTTTCTTCGCACGCATTTTGCCTCCCATCCCCGATGGGATGCGTGGTTAGCGGTTTCACACGTCGAGCGTACCGTCCGGCACCACGGTTGCTCCACTGGAAGTCCATCGGGGTCCGATTCTTCCCGAGCCGATCTTCCCTGGGAGCCCTCCAGGGGTGCAAGGAGGTTAGCCATGGAGCGCCTGATCGCCATCGCGGTGGCGGTCACAGTTGTTGCGGATGGCCTGGCCCCGGCCTTTGCTGCGTTGGATCCTCCCACAGTTCCACCGAAGGGCATCGAGGGGCCAGACGTCCGGTAAGGGCCCAGGCCGATGACGAGAACCACTTGTCGCAGGGCCCGCCTGCCCGGAGCACGGGGGAAGGGTTATGAGTTCTGAGGGGACGCGTGTCGTTATGCCCGCATCTGAAGGGCCGCGGGAGGGAGGGGACGAACAGAAAGGGATGCCCGAAGCTGCCCGGCGCAAGACCCTGTCCCACGGGCGGGTCATGGAGTTGGTTGCTGACCTCATGAGTCGGCGCTTGTACGGGAAGCTCGCGCTCCATTTTGAGGCGGGGCACATCGTATGCGCAAAGCTGGAACAGACTATAAAGGAGTAAGGGCACCCTTTGTTTTTTTCTTGACAATGATGTGACACCATACTAAAAGTCCCACCCAAGAACAGACGAAAAATCCCATAATTTTCTAGAATCCGGTGCTGGACCAGCCAGGCCGGGATACCCCAATGCGGGGTGTCCCGGCCTTTTTGTTTTTCTGGACCCACGTCAGGCATCAGAGTGCTTGGCGCAAGCAAGGAGGGAGGGACCCATGGCACAGCGCGGATGGAGGAAGTGGGCGCTACAGATGGCGTATTTCATGGTCGCTCTCGCCGTGGGGGGTGCGGCAGCCGAAGCGGCGGAGCTAAAGTTCGGCGGGTACGCCAAGCTGGATCTGATCTTCCGCCGTTACCAGCAGAACCAGGACCTGGCCGATCCCGGAACGGTCCCGATCAAAGGCAATGACCCCACCCGGTTCACGGAATTCCGGATGCATGCCAGGCAGACGAGGTTGAATCTGACCCTCACCGAGAAGGTTGGCGAGTCCAACCTCAAGGGATTCGTGGAGGGCGACTTCTTCGGCATCACCGGGACGCAGACGGTCTCCAACAGTGACTCCTTCCGTCTGCGTCATGCTTTCGGCGAGGTGAGCTTCCCCACCGG
Source organism: Candidatus Methylomirabilota bacterium (assembly GCA_016209725.1). GTDB lineage: Bacteria > Methylomirabilota > Methylomirabilia > Methylomirabilales > 2-02-FULL-66-22 > 2-02-FULL-66-22. The sequence continues at coordinate 3,903 of JACQVO010000128.1, forward strand.
GACCACAATTCTCGCAGGACAGTTCTGGTCGGGTCTGATGACGCTGCCGGCACTCTTTGACGTGGTGGACTTCAACGGCCCGACGGGGTCGGTCTTCGTCCGCCAGGCGCAGCTCAAGGTGACGCAGAAGCTGTCGCCGAGCTGGGCCGCGGTCTTCTCTGTGGAGAACCCGGAATTCTTCACTGGCTCGGTGGTGTTGCCCTCCGGCACCAGCTTCGGGGCAGTGGCCGGGTCCGGAGGCGGCGCGGGCGGGGCCACCTCCAGCACCAAGGCTGATATCGCGCCGGACCTCGTGGGGAAGATCGTCTGGACTCATCCCCGCTGGGGTACGGTGGAGGCACGGGGCCTCCTGCGATTCCTGCGGGCCAAGCTCCCGGTGAGTGGTGATAGCGATGTCGGAGTCACCGGTGCCGGCGGCCTGGCCGGGCGGGTCAACCTGTGGAAGCAAGGGGAGGATCGGGAACTCGCCGTGCTGTTCGAGTCCTTGGTTGGGACCGGGCTCGGCCGCTACACGCTCGCGCTCGGGCCGGATGCAATCGTCCAGGCGGATGGGGATGTCGAGGGAGTGCTCGGGGCCACCGGGACCGCCGGATTCGAGTTCCGGGCCACGAAACAGCTCAAGTTCCACACCGTCTTCGGCTGGGAGGTCTTCCAGTCGAACAAGGACGTAGCGAATGGGATAGGGTTCGGCTTGCCGCTCCGGGATGCGGCCGGAGCGATTGGCTCACCGGGAACAGGTGGGGGCAACCAACGGTCCTTGAGCGTCCACGCCGGAGCGTGGTATAAGTTATTCGACCGCTATCGCATCGGCCTGGAGTACATCTGGATGCAGCGGCGGATCTTCGGGGCGGCGGCCGGCGGCGACAACCAGGGCGACAATCACTCCGTCCAAGGGGCGGTTCAATTCTTCTTTTAGACATCAGTCGGGATCCTGGAGGGCACTCGGCCCCCCGGGGTCCAAGTCTCGGACCACGAGGCTAGCGCGTCCGACGCGGCCGTGCGCGCCCGGGTCGAGCAGATGAGGAGCGCCATGAATCCGAGACAAGCTGTATCGGCCCTCTGTTTGGTGGTGGTGGTGACCGCGGGATCCCTTGGCTGCACCCGACTGACAGGACCAGGGGGCGCCCTGCGGTGGAAGGAGCCGGAACCGTCCACGGAAAAGGCAGCGAACTGGGAGTTGCGCCGGAACCCTCTGTACCAACCGACGGATGAGCGGCGGCAGGGAGAGCCCGAGTACGTCTGGGTGGAAGGGAATCAGCCCTTCTACAAGGACCCTCCCACGCTGAATCGCCTGGTCTTCGGCCCGGAGGCGGATCTCGCCCCACCCGACGTGCGGGAGCGACTGGAGCAGACGCGACCCGGTGGGCCACGCCCCGCGGGCGGCTCCCTGGAGACGATGCCCGCTGTGGCCCGGACAGAGCCACCTCCGTCCGGGAAGGCCGCCCTGCCTCACCCAGGCGTGCTGGGTTACGTGGTGGAGGTCCGTGGCCGGCGTCTCTATGCCGATCTCACGGTGAAGGAAGGGGTTGGAATTGGCACGACCCTCGTTATCCTCCGGGAGGTGGGCGAATTGAAGCATCCCGTCACCGGGAGGTCCCTGGGCCAGGCGGATGAAGAGATCGGCATAGCGCGCGTGATTGAGATTCGGGCTGCATTCTCGATCGCGGAGATTGTCGAGCTGAAACCTGGTGCGGAGGTTCGGGTCAAGGATCGTCTCAGGACCTCCGCCCGTCCATAGCTTTCGATCAGGTCGTATTATCCTGGAGTCTTTCAGACCGTCTCCACTTGATGGAACGGGGATGATCTGGTTCTGCCCCCTTGAGGCCTCCGCTCTTGTCGAGTTCCGGCGGAGCGCCCATCCACCGAGTCCCTGCCTCGAGCTGGTGAGACGTCCCTCCCGGCCGCTCCCCCACGTCCTGGCCTGCCGGACTGTTCTGGAGCAGGCTGTTCCTTCGTGGAACAGGCGATCCTGAGAATGCATTTCGCTGCCGCATCGCGGAATGCCTGATTTTGCCTTTGTGCAGGCACCCTTGCGCCTGTCCGGTTTGAACCCGCCTGATCTGGCACCACGGTTGCTCTCTGAGGCGGCTGTCAGTTGACCTTTCGACGAGAGCAGGTCATGCTCGCACGGTCCCGCAGGGGACAAGGAGGTTCGTCATGACACGGCTGATTCCGCTGATCGCATTCCTGGGCGTGCTCGCGGTGGGCGCAAGTCCGGTCCTTGCAGCGATGGACCCGCCGAAGGTTCCGCCCAAGGGGCAAGAGGGGCCGGGCATTCGGGCGAGGGTGCCGCCGAAGGGGGTGGAAGGCCCGGACATTCGGGCCAAGCTGGACCCCAAGGGTCTCGAGGGTCCCGACATCCGATAACGAGTCTGCCTCCGAAGTCCACAGAGCAAGCGTCCAGACGTCGCGGGCCCGAGGCAGATCGGACGCCTTGGGCCCGCGAGTGAGTGTCCTGCGAGGACGGCGATTCCCACTTCCCCCGCTCAGGCCTGCCCCGGCATCAAGCCCGGGTCCATACGATGAAACGTGGGAGCTTTCATGGCTCTTCAAGAAGGAACGCCGACCATCCACTCTCCCCAGCGGAGTCTGCGGTTCGAGCTGAGCCTGGGCTTGGCCGTCCTCGTGTCCCTCGGGATTCTCACTGCCGGTTTCCTCCTCTACCAACGCCAGCGGCACGACCTGCAGGAATACCTGGGGATGTCGCTCCAGAACATCGCCCGGACGGGGGCGTTGTTTCTGGACAGCGAGGCGCACCAGCGGGTGGTTGCGACCCGGGACAGGACCGCTCCCGAGTACCGCGAGCTCCGCCAGGCCTTGGATCGCATCAGGGCGGAGAACCAGCTTGCGGACGACGTGTACACCCTGGAACCGGTCTCCGACACCCTGACCCGCTTCATCGTCATCACGAATGATTCGACCCGGATCGGTGAAGACTACCCGTTGAGCCCGGAGACGGTGCCCTTGGTTCAGCGAGTCCTGCGAGAAGGGGTGAGCGCCTACTCGCGGATGTACCTGAACGAACACGGGCGATGGCTCACCGCCTTTGCCCCGATCCGGAACCGGCAGGGACGCGTGGTGGCGGTTCTGGATGTGGACTACCGCGCCGACGTCTTCTGGCAAGAACTCCGCGCCATCCGTTGGCGGATTCTGGGATTCTCGGCGGCGGGAGCCCTCGTGGCCTTGGCGGCTGGTCTCTGGTACGCGCGCCGAATCTCCCGGCCGCTGGAAGGAATGGTGGTCCAGGCGCGGGAGGTGGCGCAGGGTGATTTCAGCCGACGTCTGCCGGTGGCGGGGGCACAGGAGGTGGCGGATCTGGCCGGGACATTGAACCGCATGGCCGCCCAACTCGAGGCGCAGATGGACGCGCTGCAGCGTGCCCATCTGGAGCGCGCCCACGCCGCGCGCCTGGCCTCCCTGGGGGCCGTCGCCGCCGAGCTCGCCCATGAGATGAATCAACCGCTCACAGCGATCCTGGGGATCAGCCAGGAGATTCTGGATCAGTCGCGTGAGCTGACACCGGAGACCCGGGAGTACCTGCACGTGGTGGTGGAGGAGGCCAGACGTCTGCGTGACCTCAGTCAACGTCTCCGAGCGTTCTCCCGCAGGTCCCGTGGGGAAATGCGGTCGGTGGACGTGAACACGGTGGTCTACGACGCCTGCGTCCTGTTGCAGCGCACGGCCCAGCGTCGTGGCGTCCGGCTGGAGCACGACCTCGGGCGCGGCCTCCCGGAGATAGTCGCCGACCCCCAGGCATTGGAACAGGTTGTCTTGAACCTGCTCGCCAACGGGGTGGACGCCGTCGAGGGCCGCTCCGACGCGCGGGTCACCGCGACGACCCGCCTGACCAATGGCCTGGCGGACACTGGCGTCGAGGTCTGCGTGGCGGACAACGGGCCGGGAATTCCTCCGGAGGTGCTGCCCCATATCTTCGAGCCTTTCTTCACCACGAAAGATTCTGGGCGGGGCACGGGTCTCGGCCTCCCGATCTCTCAGGAAATTGTGGACCGCCATGCCGGGACGATCCGGGTGGAGACTGATCCGGACACCGGGTCCCGCTTCCGCGTGTGGCTTCGCGTGAAGGCCGCCTCGCTTCCACAGGATCCCCATGGCGAATTCCACGAGGCCAAGACATGAGGGAGCAGCATGGGAACGAGCATGCGCCACCCTATGTCGGCCAAGGGACGGACCGCCAGTGGGAGGAGTCAAACGATCGGCCTTGGGACGGGCGCCGCAGGTTGCACCATGCGGAGCGGGCCCAAGGGAACTGGAACAGACCTCTCGGTCCCCGCAGGCTTTGTGGCTTCCCCCCGAGCCGCTTGATCCGCTATCATGTCCTCCCGGGTCCAGAGGGCACACGGACCACGTTGCCGCAGGGGAGGACGGGATGGCGCGCTATCGGCGGTGGCAGCGCAGCCTCCGGCTGGAGCTGAGCCTGGGGCTCGCCGTCCTCGTGTCCCTGGGCATCCTCACAGCCGGGTTTCTGCTGTACCAGCGTCAGTGCCGCGACCTCCAGGAATACCTGGGGATGTCCCTCCTCAACATCGCGCGAACGGGGTCCCTCTTCCTCGACGGCGATGCCCATCAGCGGGTCGTCGCCACCCGCGACAAATCCTCGCCCGAATACCGCCAGCTTCGCCGGACCCTGGAGAGGCTCAAGGCCGAGAACCGGCTCGCCGATGACGTGTACACCCTGGAACCTGTCTCCGAGACGCTCACCCGGTTCACCGTGATCACCAACGATTCGACCCGCATCGGGGAAGACTATCAGCTCAGCCCGGAGACGATCCCCCTGGTGCGAAGGGTCGTGGGCGAGGGGGCGAGCCTGTACTCGCCGCTGTACACGAACCAGCACGGGCGCTGGCTGACGGCCTTCGCGCCCATCCGGGACCGGCAGGGCCGCGTGGTGGCGGTCCTGGACGTGGACTACCGCGCCGACGTCTTCGAGCGGGAACTCGCCATGATCCGATGGCGCATCCTGGGCTTCTCCGCGGCGGGGGCCGTGGTGGCCCTGGCGGCCGGCCTCTGGTATGCCCGCCGGATCGCCCGGCCGCTGGAGGGAATGGCCGTCCAGGCTCGGGAGGTGGCCCAGGGCGACTTCACGCGGCGGCTGCCGCTCACGGGAGCGCAGGAGGTGGCGGATCTGGCGGGCACATTGAACCGAATGGCCGCCCAGCTCCAGTCGCAACTGGACGCCTTGCAGCGCGCCCACCTGGAGCGCGCCCACGCCGGGCGTCTGGCCTCCCTGGGGGCCGTCGCCGCCGAGCTC
>JACQVO010000127.1 GCA_016209725.1 Candidatus Methylomirabilota bacterium
GCTACCACAAGGTGGACTTCCAGGTCCTCTTCGCCAACGGGACCGAGTACGGCGGCCGCTTCGACCTCCAGCACGGCGGCCGGGAATCCGACGGCGCTACCCTGGAGGCACACGTCCACTCCTTCGCCCTGTGCCACGCCGGCCGGCGGCGGCCCCCCCACGTGAGCGCCCAGGCCTACCAGTACATGCTCCAGACCATCGGCGCCGAGGCGCAGGCGTTCTACGCCGGCATCCTGGACACCTGCGACCTGGGGCCCGAGCCCCCGCCCCCGCTCGTGGAGGCACCACCCTCCGTAACGCGGGAAGCCGGGATCCGGTACCCCGTCTTCCTCACGCGGGCCGTGTGGGAGCGATACGTGAAGGTGCCCGTGGGAGTGATCGCGCAGGACGAGACGGGGCGCCTCTGGGACATCCTGTGGATGTACCGCTGTCACGCGCAGCGGGTTCAGGGCAGCGTCGTCAAGTTCAGCCTGCTGGTGCGGAATGACAACGTGCGTCCGCACCGCGTCCAGCTCCAGGCCGTCTGCGGGCCAGGGGACACCCCGGAGCCGGTGATCACCATTCGGTGCCCGGAGGAGGGGTGAGCAGCCGGGAAGACCCCCTCCGGGAATCGCCCCGTGCCTGTTGACTCCCGTCTCCGCGGGGGCTATAGTCTCGACATACCCACCCAGCGGCCCGCACCCGGGTGCCCGGCGCGCGGGTCACGAGTAGAGGCCGATGGCCACACGGCTCAAGCTGACCTATCAGGACTACCGCCTCCTCCCGGATGACGGGAAGCGCTACGAGATCCTCGATGGAGACCTCTACGTGACGCCCTCACCGACGGCGCGCCACCAAATCGTGTCCGCCAATCTCCTGTCCGCCCTCGCGGATCACGTGCGGCTGCACGGTCTCGGCAAGGTCCTGACCGCCCCGCTCGACGTGATCTTTGCCGAGGACACCATCGCGCAACCCGACCTCCTCTTCATCTCAAACGAGCGCCTCCCCATTCTGCGCGAGTGGGTGCACGGGGCCCCCGATCTGGTCATCGAGATCCTCTCGCCGGGCACCCAGCAGCGCGACCGCACGCTCAAGCGGTACCTGTACGCGCGGTACGGCGTGCGCGAACTCTGGCTCGTGGATCCGGAGGCCCGGTCCGTGGAGGTCTTCCGGCTCGATTCCGCCGCCGACACCCCGCTCCGCATCTTTGCGAACCGCGATGTCCTCACCTCCGACCTGCTGCCCGGGCTGGGCCTGGCCGTGGACACCCTCTGGCCGTAGCGGCCGCCACGCCCCCCGCCGTCGCCCCGCTCCGCGACAGAGGCTTCTCTCCACCCGGTCACCCGGCACGGCCCGCTGGGGCCACACCATCTCCTCCCGAGACCAGCCATGACCCAGAGGCCAACCGCTACCCTGCCCGTCGAAGCTGCCTGGGCCCGGTTCCGGAACAGTCCCGGCGGGGCCCTCCTCCGAGAATCCTTGAGCCTTCGGGGCAGCTATCTCGCCTCCATCGGCGTGCGCCGCCTGCCGGCGGAAGTCACGCTACCCGGAGCGATCCCGTGGAACCTGCTGGCCACGGCTGAGGCGGACGCCCGCGGGGAGGAGGTCGGCCCGCACCTCAGCACCGAGGGGACGATCCTTGCCCACTCCGTGGCCACCTGGGCCGCGTACCGCGAGGCGAAGACGATCTACCACGTGGAGCCGCTCCTCGCCGAGGCGCTGGCGCATACGCCCTGGCCGGAGCAGGTGCCGACTGAGGCCCTCCGCCTTCCGAGTCGCTGTCCCGTGCTCGTGCTCCCGTGGGAAGGCCAGACCCTGTCCGTCTCCGCCTATTACGACCTCCTGACGAGCCGGGAGCACACCAGCGAACTTGAGCTACGCCTCGGGCGCCTCGAAGGCGGGCAATGGGCTCCCCTCTCCATCCTCCACCTCATCGGCGAGGACCTCGGCGCCTGCGTGCGCGCTGCGGGGGCCCGGGTGGAGCGGGAGGGTGGGCCGGCGGCCGCGTTCCGCTCCGACCTGGCGGGCCTGATCTTAACCGTCCTGCTCTACCTGGCCGGCGAGCCGGATCTGGTGACGCACGTGCACCCCGGCGTAAAGCCTACGCGCGAGGCTCGCATGCAGCGCCGGGACCCCGACCGCTGGAAGGATCTGCGCAGCCCGGCCCTCTTCGCCGTCGGGACAGACTACCGGAGGGCGATTGAGCGATGGGAGCACGAGCAGCGACGGACGGAGGGCGAGCCCACCGGACGGACGGTGCGCCCGCACGTCCGGCGCGCGCATGCCCACCTGTACTGGACGGGGCGCGGCCGGCAGGTCCCGCGCGTCCGATTCCTGCTCCCGATCCCGGTGAAGGGGGCGCCGGTGCCCGACGAGACGGCAGCGCCGGTGCAGACGCCGATCCGGTGACAAGGAAACCCAGGGCCGGGAGGCGCCGCATGGGAAGCCGTCGGATCTGCGGCACCCCGTCCCGCAGCGCGTCCGCGCGTATCGGCGGACGCTCTGTGATGGCCTCCCCGGTCTGGACGTTGGACCCGAAGCCAAGGCGGAGGGATCAGCGCGCAGAAGGTAGCAGCCCTCGCCACCACGCGACAGACGTATCCCAGCAGCGACGAGGCGGCCTTCGGACGCGAAGTCGTCCTGGACCACGACTACGTGCGGTGCGTGACCGACACGGTGCCCGAGCCATCGCGTCGCCTCGCCCGGGCCATCCTTCCACCCGCCGCCGGCCCGTAGAGCTCGGCACTCGTCGCTCCTCCCACTCGCAACACTCCGCTTGACGCAGACGAGCACCCCCACTCCGGACATGATGGGGCCATCCCGTCAAGAAGAATAGGGCCCTGCCGCCTCGAGCCGCGGAGGGACCGCATGGTCCAGACCCTGCTCTCGGAACGTGCACTCCCGGCAGATCCGTGGGGGAGACTCGCCGTTCCTGGGTGGAACTATTATTGAGGATGAGCGACGGGGGCCGGATCGGCGACCGTACATGAGAGGGGCTGGACAGGCGGGGAAAGCGATTCGCGTTGGGTGTTGTGGCGCCTGCGAGGCATCACGCGCGGAGACGACTGACCCTGGCGGGGGCGATGTGACTCTCTCAGAATCCCAAATCCGAAGACATTGACCCCATCGGGGAACGCAATCGGCTCCGATCAGACGGCGCACCTCTTGCCGGACTCCTCAATCGTAATACTGCGGCGCGAGTCGGACCGTCTTCCATTCCTCGGGATCATGATGGAAAATTAGCAGCGCTCCTTCCCGCTGGGCCAGCGCCTTCAGGCGTCTCATGGATGCGTGAACCACGGAGGGAGCGACCCGTGGAGTGCCGGTCATGATGTTCTCGTCGTAGTTCATCCGCTGAGGAAAGACGCCGGCTGGAAACATCATCGTGCCGGTTCGCGGCAACCGGACCACAAGTGCCTGTTCGCCCCGCGTGTGTGCGGGTGTGCTCAGGACCATCACGCTCCCATCCCCAAACAGGTCGAGGTCCTCGCCGTACAATTCCCAGAAGGCGAAGTCTCGCGTCGGTAAGAGCTCGCCAAAATCGTAGCTGCGCATGAAGCGGCGATCCGGCCACCAGGCGTCCTGCAGCTCCTGGAATTGCACGACGAACGTCGCCGTCGGGAAGGCCTGCATTCCGCCGGCGTGATCAGGAATCAGGCAGGACAAGATTACATAGCTGATTTCTGCCGGATCGACGCCCAGCGAGGCCACCTGGGCCGCAGCACTCTGCCCGGGGGTCATCCGGGGCTTCCAATCCACGGCCCGCTGTCCCCAGTGCCCCTCCGGATCCGTGGCCACTGCCGGATGCAATCCCGACTCGAAGAGGACCATCCCCTTCGGGTGGAGAATCAAGACAATCGGGGTGGGGACTTCCACCAAGGTCCCCATGCCCCGCATATGGGTAAAGACGCTCTGATCAAATGTGAGCGTTCCCCCACCCATGCAGTACAGCCGGATGTCCGGCGTGCTCTCGCCGCTACGTGTCTGGCCCATGCGCGTCTCGCCGCTCTCCCTGCCGTCGCCACGCCTCCGATCTCAATGCCGCCGGGAATCCTCACTCCCGCAGCCACCACGCTCCCATCATCGATCCAGCCCGAGGCGCTGGCAGAGATTCCTCCCGAGGACCATGGCCCGCTCTTCAGGCGCCTGGAAGACGCTCTCGACGATGGCGTGCTTCACCGCCGGCCACGCAAAGGGCCCATCACTCCCCGCCACGAATCGGGTGGCCCCGTACAGATCGCGAGCCTCGGCCACGGTCCCCGCATCGGGACACGCCGTGAGATCAAACAGCACATTCGGATAGGGGCCCACCACCCGCGCCAGGGTCTTTCCCCCCCAGATGTAGCCGGAATGCGCCATGAGAAAGAGCAGCTCCGGATAGTCCTTCACCAGATCCGCGAGCGCCTCGGGGGTGTTGTAATTCGAATCCGTGGCGGCGTGCACCACGATCACCAAGGGCTTCGCGGCCTGCTTTTGCAGCGGGAGAAGCTGGTCGAGGATTTGCCGCACCGTCCAATGATTCACCGGATACCCATGTTCCCGCGGGTGCATCTTCACGCCCCAGAGGCCCAGCTCTCCGATGACTCGCTCGCACTCCTCGAGCGCCAGGTTTCGGGAGATATGCGGGAAGGCCGATCCCCGCTTCTCCCGGGGATACGTGTAGCCTCGGGGCGGCTGGAGCCAGGGATTGATCGTCGCCAGCCCAAGAATGCGGTCCGGACACATCCGCTGGATCTTGGCAATGTAGTCATTCCCAATGAACGGGTTCCACTCCGGCGTTCGATGGCACGCGGCCTGGTTGACCTGGAAGATCAACTGGACATCGATTCCGCCGCGATCCATCCAGGGGAGGAGCTCCTCCTCGGCAATGAAGGTGCACGTCGGGCTGACACCCACGTGACAGTGGGTATCCACAACCACAGCGGGCTTCGCGGTAGTCACGGGCGCCTCCAGTGGTCCAACGTTATCCCAGACCGGTGTAGCCTCTTCCCTTTGCGAGAACGGAGTTCCCGACCCGGCGGCATCCCACCGGACCCTAGGGCATCCGCAAGAGCAGGCGCGGGACAAGGAGGGTCATGCTAGGCCAATAGGTGATCAAGAGCAGCGCCACGATCATCACCGAGATGAACGGAAGAAGATCCCGGAAGACGTCCGCGATGCCGACCTCGCCAATCCCGCAGGCCGTAAAGAGGGTGAGCCCGAAGGGCGGGGTCACCATGCCAATCCCGACATTCGCGGTCAGGACGATTCCCAGATGGATCGGATGGATGCCCAGCGCCGTGCCGATCGGCGCGAGGATGGGGACCATGAGGATGATGGCGGCGGCCCCATCCATGAAGGTCCCGGTGATCAAGAGCAGCACGTTCGTCGCGAGCAGAAAGACGACCGGGGAGCCGGACACATTGCCAATGAACTCCGCAATCATATGCGGAATCCGCTCCCGGCCCATGACCCACCCGAAGGCCGTGGACATCGCGATCAACAGAGCGACCACGCCGGTCGTCACCGCAGTCTTGATGCAGATGGCCGGCAGGTCCCGGATCCGCACCTCCCGATACACCACCACGGTCAGGAAGAATCCATAGAGGACCGCCACCGCTGCCGACTCGGTGACCGTGAACACCCCGAGCAGAATCCCTCCCAGGATGATCACCGGCATCAGCAGCGGCAAGACGGCACGCCGCGCCGCCTGCAGAACCTCCCGGAACGAGAAGCACGCCTCGACAGGAAACTTCCGCCGTCGCGCGATGACGTACGTGATCAGAATCATGGCGCCGCCCATGAGCAGCGCGGGCAGAAACCCCGCTGCGAAGAGCTGGGCAATCGAGCTCTCGGTCAGCATCGCGTAGATGATCATCAGTATGCAGGGGGGGACGAGAATCCCCATCCCCCCCGCCGCAGCGACCAGCGCGGTACTGAACTCCCGCGTGTAGCCTCGCCGCGCCATCGTCGGGATCATCACCGACCCAATGGCCGCCGTGTCCGCCACGGATGAGCCCGAGAGTCCGGAAAAGATGATCGTCGCCACGATGACGACCATCGCGAGGCCGCCGCGAATGAACCCGACCACGGCGTTCGCCAGTCGGACGATCCGCTCCGAGATTCCGCCGGTCTCCATCAGATAACCGGCCAGGATGAAGAGGGGGATGGAGAGCATCACGTAGGAATCCAAGCTCACGAGAATCCGCTGCGGCACGACCAGGGGCGGCACTGGCGTGTGCAGCCAGAGCGAGGCGAGCGTGGCAATCCCGATGGCAAAGGCAATCGGCATGTTCAGCGCGATCAGGAGGAACATCATGCCGAACAAGGAGAAGGCCATCGGTCACCCTTTCTGGCCTTCGGGTGCCTCCGCCCTCGCCTCGCGACAGAGGTTCTGCATGGCGGGCAGCGTATGGAGGAGCATGAGGGTGGCGCTCAGAGGAAGCGCCAGGTAGACCCAGAAGATCTGGATCTGCAGGCCGGAGGATCGCTGATCGCCGATGCGCAGCAGCAAGTCGAGCCCCAGCTTGATCAGGCAGGCCAGGAAGACCTGGACCAAGACCAGGCTGCCCAGGGAGATCCTGATACGATGACGAGTGGGAATCACCCGCACCAGCGCGTCGACGCCAATGTGCGCCCCTTCGCGTACGCCAATGGCTCCGCCCAGGAGCGCAAACCAGACGAACGAGAACGTCCCCAGCTCATCCGACCACGCGAGGGGCGCTTTGAGCACGAACCGGAAGACCACCTGCGTGGCCGTCACGGCGCACACCAGGCCCAGCAGGACGGCCACGGCGGAGTTCTCGAGGGTTCGCAGGGCGCGCGCGAGGCCCGCCACCAGTCGCATCGGCATCCCCACACCGGCCGGGCGAGTCCGGAGGGGCTCGCCCGGCCCGACGACGTCCGGGTCATTTCACCTTGCGAATCTCCTCGACGAGACTCGCATGCTCGGGCACTTCGCGCCAGACCGCCTTCGCCCGCTCCTCAAACGGTCCTCGGTTCACATCTTCGATAATCTGCACCCCCAACTCTCGGAGTTTCACCAAGGACTTGATGTCCTCTTCCTTCTCGTATTCGTACTCCATCTTCTGGGAGAGCTGCGCCGCCTCGGCAATGATCTTCTGCTGCTCGGGAGTGAAACTCCGCCAACGATTCCAGTTCATCAAGACATAGCCGCTCAGGACGAAGTGATTTGTGAGCGTGTAGTACTTCGAGTGCTCGTAGTGCTTCATCCCGAGCAGGCTCACGGGAGAATTCTCCGCCCCATCGATGACCCCCTGTTGCAGGGCCCCGTACACCTCGCTGAACGGCAGCGGGGTCCCAATGCCCCCCATGGCATTGATCGTGCCGAGGTAGATCTTATTCTGGATGACCCGGATCTTCAGGCCCTTCAGGTCATCTGGGGTCCGGACCGGCCGCACCCGATTGAACACGCTGCGGACCCCTGTGGCATAGTACGCGAGGATCTTCCCCACCTTCTGCTCCACACCTCTCATGACTCTCTGGCCTGCGGGGGACAGCAGCGTCCGGAGCGCATGGTCCTGGTCCTTGAAAAGATACGGCAGATCAAAGACGATGGCTTCCGGGACAAAGTTGCTCACCATCGCATTGCTCACCGCGATCATGTCAATCGTGCCCAACTGGATGCCTTCCACCAAGTCGCGCTCATTCCCGAGTTGGGACATCGGGAAAACCTGAATCTCCACCTGCCCATTCGTCCGGCTCTTGATGACCTCGTTCATCTTCAGCAGGCCGATGTGGTGCTGGTAGATGAGCGAGCTGGTATGGCCGGCCTTCAGCACCACCTTCGACTGCGCGCTGCCCTCGGATGCGCCGAGGGCGAGCCCCACCACGAGCAAGAGACTCACCGCACCCACTCGTTTCATGATCCTCTCCCTCCGTCGTTCGATCCTCCACACGCCTCGGTCCGCCGAGCACGGTCCGCAGATTGGCGGATGTGCCCCCCCTTCGTCTTTCCCTTACCACACCGATCCCGGCGCGCCTCAGCTCGTCCTCCGTCCCAGGAGCCCTCCCGAATCTTTGTCGATCAAGAGCCACGCATTTTCCTTGCTTCTCAGAATTGATGCGGGGACCTTTGGGGTAATGGGACCTTCCACAACCGCCTGGATGGCCTTGGCTTTGCGGACCGTGGGCACAATGGCGATCGTGCACGTGCCGCCGAGGCAGGCAGGAATCGTCATGGAGTACGCGGTTCTGGGCACTTCATCCAGACTCTTGAAGCAGCCATCGTGGATCAACTGCTCTCGTGTTTGCTGATCGAGGTCGGTGACCTTGAAGCTCTGCGGGTCATGGAAATCACAGAATTCCGGGTCGATGAAGGCCAGGTGGCCGCTCTCACCGATTCCCAGAATCATGATATCGATCGGGTCCTGAGTGAGCAAGCCGGTGTAACGCCGGACTTCGGCGTCGGGATCACTGGCCTTGCTATTGATGGGGAAGAAGTGGACACCGGGAACACGGCTGAACAGCCGGTCCACCAGGAACTGACTGAAGGACTGCGCGTGGTCGGATGGAAAATCCTTGTAGTTATCCAGATGGAAAGCAAACACCTTGCGCCACGCGATGTCCTTCTGCTCGCCAAGGTATTTCAGGAAGTCGACTTGCGACATCGCGGACGCAAACACCATGCGCACGCGTCCTCGTGCAGTGATCGTCTGGCGCATGAGATCCGCGACCGCCTGGGCGGCGGACTGCCCGAGGAGATCCCGGTTCTCATATTGGAGGATGTGGAGTTGCTCCCTCACGAATTCTCGCTGCAGCCCTTCCCGTCCAAATGTGGGCGTCATGTCCATAGCTGGCATTCTCATTCCTTACTTGTGTCGCAAAAAGAGGGAAACCTCGTTCATGCTCGATGAGTGACCCGACCGCTCAGGGGGCTCTGGAAGCCCGGGAGACGCCAGTCGCTACGCAGGGGACAGACACCGGATGGGAGAGTCGCGGGCGCGTTGAGTTCCAGGCTGTGGAAAGGCCATGCTGTCCTCGGACTTGGTGTGTCGCGCAAGGACGGATGCTCGCGGAGAAGCTACGCCCGCCGACTGGGGGTGTCAAGCGGAATGCCTCGCTTGTCCCGTGCTGTAAACAGGCAGGGGTCACCCTTGCCGAATCCTCGAGAGAAATCAGGGTGAGCCCCCAGCGAAAGCAGGTCCCCATATCCGCGATCATTTTTGTCCTAGGGCAGCGGATTCGAACGCGCGTCGCCTGGTTCCAGAAGGCTGATCGACTGGGGAACATTGCGATGACCGGCACGCGCCGCGGGGTCGCCCGGACGTCCTGCACCAGGTGGCGGGCGTGCTGTGAAGTGGCCCGCCCTCAGGGCAAGGCGCTCGCCCTCGCCTCTTCTCCCTCCCCCAGCAGATCCGGATCGGCTCGGTGCCGGGGTGTCATCGCCGATAGGTCGTCCGCCTCTGGCTGTCGTCGACCATTGTTCACCGATCACAGAACGGGAGCCTGATCTCTGGGTAAAGCCGCTGCCTGGCGTGCTCGAGGGCCAGGCCACGGAGGCATGAGGATTCCTCCGGAGGATTTCCGTGGAGTCCACCGCTGTCTCGATCTTGCAGATTGCCCACGAAGTAGTGCTCCCAACCACGCACTCCGGACCCACCTCCAGCCGGATACCCCTCCGGGGTACTGCCCGGCCCCCACCCCTGGCAGCCCTCTGGACCGCACCGCGGCCGATCCTGCTCGGGGCGCGATGGCCGACCTGGAGGTGCTGTGGCGGGTCCCCGTGCCGATCCGAACTCTGCTCGAGGGGTTCCGGCCCTTCTGCCATACCGAGTTGGCAGAGCCTCTATTTCTTGCCACCGCGACACAACGGAATTTGCTCCTGCAGCTTGCGAACGAGCCACCACCAGCCGTCCCGATGCGCACGGGCCTCGCGGAACGGAGGGTTACCTCGCCAGCGGCAACCGCGTCACTCTCTTGGGCAACGTGACGCGCGACCCTGCGTTGCGGCATACCCCACAGGGCACCCTTGTCGGGGGAGTTCGCCCTCGGCGAGAGCGGCAAGGACGCTCCCGAGCGCATCGTGCTAGCCGAGGACGAGGTTCTGAACCTCTGTACTCACCTGGACGAGTGGCCCGGCCCGCGCGGCCCCACATCCCGACATGCCCAGGGATGCCCCTGCCCCCAATCCTCTCAGGCGTGCATGTTCCTCTCGTTCCCGCGAGAACGTGAGCCTGCCACGCCCTGCCTGTCTGACTCGAGGAGCCCTCGTGTACGCCAGACACTTTGCCAACCGAGGCCGCACGGCAGAGCAGCTCCTCACGCTGACACACACCGCCTACCGACAGTCGGGCACGACGCTCCTGGTGCCGGTTCCTCCGCCCATCGGGCGGCTGCACCGGGAAGAGGAGACCGCCTCCCGCGGCCGCTTCACGGGATTTTATAAGCGTAAGAGTTTCTCGGACTACCTCGGCACGCTCGCGCCTGACGGGCGCGCCCTCGCCCTCGAGCTCAAGTCGGTCGAGCACGACGAGCGCTGGTACCCCTCACAGCTTGCCTCGCACCAAGCGGCGTTTCTTGCTGGCCGTCCACCACGCCCTCCCGGTGAGCCGGTCGCCAGCGCCCGGAGCGGAACACGCCAGCCTCAAGGCCAGTCCTGCCGCGCTCGCCGCGCTTGAACTCGCCCTGATCGCCCTCACCTACTAC
>JACQVO010000013.1 GCA_016209725.1 Candidatus Methylomirabilota bacterium
CGGCTGGCGGTGCCGGAGGCGGTCCACCAGGTCCGGCGGATCCCGGGCGTGCAGCTCCAGAGCAGCGATGGGATCCTCGCCCACGGCTACGCCGACGCCGACGGTGTCAATCGGCTCCGCGCGCATCGGCTCGTAAAGGGCCTCGAGGTCCTGGGGCAGGCCCGTCCCCCGGAGCCAATAGAGCCGGTCACCGCGACGATCGGCCATGCCGTGGTGGAATTCCTGCACCAGCCGTGGGTGCAGGTCGGGCTGGTGGCCCTCTTCCTGAAGCTGATGCAGGGGGTCAAGCGCCCATGATCCAGGTGATCGAGGAGATCCTGCCGGACCTGGAGCGGAAACTCCTCTACATCCGGCGGTTCATCCAGGAGGGGTGTGGGGACGCGGACGTCCGCGCCCTCGCGCACCGCATTCTCCAGAACGCGGGACCCACCCAGGTGAGTTACCGGGATCCCTGGAGCGTCGCCCGGGCCCTGTACGACTGGACCCAGGCGCACGTCCCCTTCGAGCGGGATCCGGTCACCGGAGAAGTGGCGGACCTGGGCGGGAGCGTGGTGGCGGGCCCGGTGGACCTGATTCAGAACGCGGCGGCCACGCTGCAGCGCGGATCGGGAGACTGCGTGGCCCTCACCGTGCTCCTGGGGAGTTTGGTGTGCGTTGCCGGGCTGCCCGTCCGCGTCGGGCTGCAAGACACCGAGGGGCGCGGCATTGACCACGTGCTGCTCCTGGTGGGGCTCACGATCCGAGATCCGCAGGAGTGGCTGCCCCTGGATTTGACTGCCGAGCACGCCGGGGACCTGCGCCCTGGGGTGGGTCTCGTGGAGATGATCGAGCTATGAACCCGGACCTCCATCGCTTCGCCCGGCTCCTGGCGGACGGGGTGAAATGCCTGGACGGCTTGCGGGGCGTGATCTCTGCCCTCGCCGGCCCGGGCGACGAGCCCTTGGACCCCTACCGCGTCCTCGGGGTCGCGCCCACGGATCCGCCGGAGCTGGTCCGCGCGGTCTATCGCGCCAAGTGCAAGGTCCTCCACCCGGACAACAAGGCGACCGGGAACGCGGAGGCGTACAAGTGCCTGCAGACAGCATACGCGCAAACACAGAAAGGGAGGCAGGGGTCATGAAACAGTGGGTGCAGCGGTTTCAAGTGGCAATTGTCCTGCTCATCGTGCTCTTCGTGGGCATGGTCATCGGGACCACGATTGGCACCACCGTGGGGACGGTGTGGGCGCAAGCCCGGGCCGTCGAGCTGGTCGGGAGCTTTCCATTCGTCCGCCTGGTGGGCCGGGAGGCGAGTGGCCGCACGTGGGAGATGCGCGAAGCGGCGGGCGTGCTCACCCTGTACAACGCCACATCGGGCACCGCCAATCTCTCGCTCGGCGGCACGCCCAACGGCGGGCTGGGGCTGTATGCGCTCACCTATTCGGCGTTGGGCACAGCGGGCGCCGGCACCAACGGGGTCGTCGCCTACTGCTCCGATTGCACCATCGCCAGCCCCTGTAACTCAGGTGGGACGGGGGCACTAGCGAAAGGGCTCAACGCTACCTGGGTCTGCAACTGAATCGAGGGATGCCATGGGCCTGCTGGATGAGACCTGGAACGCCCGCGTGCGGACCCTGCCGCCGGGGGCCCGGATTGCCCCCACGACCCGGTCGCCAATCCTGAACCTGCGGACGCGACCGGTGTATGTGCCGGGGCCCAGTTTCCCCGCCCTGGGCCAGGGGGAGGATGTGGCCTTCCTCTTCCTGGAGGAGGCTGCCGGGGAGCCGATCCTCGAGGTGCCGCCCTCCCTGCGCTATCCCCTCGTGCAGAGTGCAGACTCCGGCACGTTCATCTTGCTGCGCAAGGGAGATCAGGGCGAGCCGGTGCGCCAGATGCAGCTCCAGCTCCGGCGCCTGGGCTTCCCCGTGGGGACCATTGACGGGATCTTCGGCGCGGTCACCGAGGCGGCGCTCCGGCTGTTCCAGCAACGGAGCGGGCTGCCCGCGACCGGGACGCTGGACGAACTGTCCTGGGGCGTCATGCAATCCGCCGTCCCCGGGCTGCCCTCCAACGGCCGCGCCGACGGCGGCGCCGTGCGGAGTCAGACGACCACGCCGAGCACGCTGCCCACGCCGACGTCCACGCCGGGGACCGCTGGCCCGCCGGGGCAGCAATTCCTGGGCGTGCCCACCGGGATCTGGCTGGCCCTGGGCGTCGTGGTCGTGGTGCTCCTGGCCACCAGCGTTGGCGGCCGCGCCGTTCAGCGGGCCGGGCCGGCGCCAGCCCGCGCCTGAGTATTCCGCGCGGAATGACAGGAGGGCGGCATGGGGTCCCCGGACGCGGCGCAACCGCCACCACCGGACCTGGTCCACCAGGCGCTCCTGGAGCGATTGGAGCGATTGGAGCGGGAGGTGGCCGACATCGAGCGGGAGCGCCGACTCCTCACGCGCGTGGGATGGATCAAGGTAGGGCTCAGTGCGGTGACAGCGCTCCTGATCGGATTCACGGGTCCTTTGCTGACCACCGCGGCCTCGCTGGAGGGCCCGACGCTGCCCACCATCGCGTGGATCGGGGCCCTGGCCTGGGGGGTGATGAGCGCCGCCAAGGATATCCGATCTCAACTGGATCTTCCCCCCGTGAACGGCGGGCCGCCCGCCAAGAAAGGAATCGCACCATGAGAGTGCTCCGCAGGTCCCTCGCGCCGCTGCTCGTCCTGACCCTGCTCCTCGCGGCGTGCGCGTCCCAACAGGTCCCCGCCGGGTACGAGGCCATCAAGACGGAGGCCAACCTCCTGGAGGTGAGCAAATACTTCGCAGGGATCCGCGCGGGCTACGTGCAGGCCCGGCAAGACGGGATCATGGCGCCCGAGCAGTTCGTCCTGGCCGTCAAGGCGGATCAATCCTTCGTCGCCGTCTGGAACGCCTACTTGGAGGCGGTCAAGGCCAAGAAGGACACGGTCGGTATGTGGACCGTTGTCGTGAGTAACCTGGGCGTGTTGGAAGGGTTGGTCAAGACCTGGGTCCCGGATCTGATCCAGAAGAAGCCGACCCTGCTCCTCCCACAGTAACGTCTGTCAGCCGAGGACGGCCCGGCATGCGATGGGCACCCGGGGATCCTCGCAGGAGGCCCGATCATGTCTCTCGCCGCCATCGTCGAACTGGTCACCCTGGGCATCGGCTTGGTGAAGTCGGGGTTGCTCGCCTATGCCGAGGTCAAGGGTGTGCTGGCGAAGTACAAGGAAAAAGAGGCCACCGCGGAGAACATCGAGGCCGCGCGGCAGGAACTCCTGGCCGCCGCCAAGATCCCCCAGGCCGTGGACGACCCGCAGATCCGGACGCTGCTGGAGGAGATCGGGGTGGACCCGGAGACGCTGCGGATCGGCTCGTAGCGCAACGCACCAGGAGGCGCCCATGGGTCAGTCGAAGATCGCGCTCTTCCGCGGCGGCCGCTCCCTGGGGCAAGGCCCCGGGGTGGAGGTGCTGTCCGACGTCGAGCTCCTCCTCCGGGCCATCTGCCAGCTCCTCGCGGCGGTCAAGGCGGGAGACCCCCGGCAGTTCCCGCCGCTGGAGCACATCCTACAGGACCTGCCCCTCGGGCCGGCGGTCCGCATCCCGACGGCCGGGAACATCCTAGCCGGCGCCCAGCTCATCACCACCTGGCCTGCGGTGCCGCAGGGCTGGGCCGGCATCGTCCGGCAGATCGGCACCTACAGCGATGCCCCGACCGTCATCCGGATCCAGGCGCGCGTGAACGGCATCCCACGCGCCCAGTACGACGGGGTGTTCGGGGCGATCGGCTCGCTGGAGACCCCCTTCGACACCGTGATTGATCTGGACTCTGGGGACGTCTTCGAC
>JACQVO010000134.1 GCA_016209725.1 Candidatus Methylomirabilota bacterium
GCCCCCAGGGAGGCGAACTCCCGCGGGGGCCGGATAGATGTCCGCGCACGGCGACCGTGACGAATTGAACCTGGGCTTCGTCCCCGGCACAGATCATGGGATCCCCCGCCTGTATCCCTGGGAACCGCCGAGGTGAGCAGAGCCTATCGCATGCCGGCGTGGAGTGTCAAGGCTGGATAGCGGGAAGATATTTTTCGCCGTGTCCGGGAAGCTGCTCCCAACAAGCGGTTCTGGGAATTCGTGGTGTGGTTCAACTTCTGGCCTCGATCACGAAATATCGAATGTCAAACTCTGAATGGTTCGACCCGGCTCACCACAGATGTCGAATGATGAACGCCCGGCGCAGCCAGCGCCCAGACCGGGTCTCATTCGACATCCATCATTCGGGTACCCTCTGGGTGTTCGCTATTCGATATTCGCTCGAGGAATCTCCTGTTTGGTCCCGGCTCTACCGGGTTGGGGGACGTAGGTGCAAAAGCGCTTTGATGTATCGGATGGCCTCGGGGAGTTCCGCGGACGCGGCCAGGCACCCGACGAAGTCCGCCCGGTTGGTGTCGTCTTGGACGATCTGGGTGCCCTTGGTGCCCCGGCATCTGACCTCGTGGAGACTGACTGTCGAAGATCCCGGACAAAGAGCGGAAGGGCATCCAGTATCGGCTGTCAAGGTCTCCCTCGGGTTTTTGGAAGGGCGCCAACAACAAGATCCGGGTGATCCAACGCCGGGCCTATGGCCTCCGGGATGATGAGTACCTCCGCCTCAAGATCCTCACCGCCTTTCTTCCGGAGCTCTGGAAAGGCCCAAAAATGACCTACAAGAAAGCGGGCGACCCTGAAATTTTGCCTACTCAACCTCGATCAGATGGCTCACCATCCAGAGGTCAAGTTGCTCGAGACGAGTCTTCCAGCGGCCTTTGAACTCCCTCATCCACTGGCGATTCGCGGTCGAGTCGGGGACGTCAACGATGACCCGCACCAGATTGTCCCGGTAGAGGACGCCACCATGACGCCAGTGGCCTTCGACTTTTTGCGTCTCGTAACTGGCTGCACCGAAGTGATCGACGATCTCAAAGACCGCCTCGGCAAGCCATTCCGCAGGCACATCCCGTCCGTCATTGAACTCAAGGGGAAGGAGTACCTCGAATCGCCGCCATCTGCTGCTCATAGCTCGTCTTCCCCTTGACGGTAAACGGAATGTTTTGATCCGCGAGGGCTTCGAGGGCCGCCTCGGGAACCATGTGCTCACCCGAGCGGAGCACTCGACCCGAAAAACGGCCCAGCAGAAAAGCCAGAGCCCGCTTTTCGGTTTGGCGGTCGGGAAACGTAATCGTCACCATATCTTGTGGACCTCCGTCACGAAAGGGTTCGGACATGGGGGATGCAGGTTCTAGAGCGCTTTGAGGTATCACTTGACCCCGGGGAGCTCCGCCGACGCGGCCGATCGATTGACCGCCGAACTTGTCACCCCAGGCAGGGACGGATCTTCGCAGCCAACCCGAGATCAACCAACCAGACTTCACCCTGGCAAGGAATCGATCAATTGTCGCACAGCGTTCGTCATGAAAGGGATTATACCTCCTTCCATCGCCGGAGTCTAATGGGGCGGCTCCAGGAGTTCGCCGGAACCATTCCAACCCGGGAATACTATCAGAGGACTTTGCCGGCGAGGTACATCTCCCCCGACGGCTGGGGGAGGCCGCCGGCGGGTTCCAGGGTGACCGCGAATACCTCGACGTTCCCGATTGAGGGCAGCGGCTTGACGGGGAGGGTCGCGCCTCCCCCCGCGTCCACGGCGAAGATGCCGGCGCTCACCGGCTTCCCACCCGCGATGGCCCAGAGCTGGTAGGTCTTCCCCCCCGGCGCTGCCGGCAGTCCGGCGGCCACGAAGAGTCCTCCTGCCTCGCGATTCCACCACATCCGACCGTGGGCAGCCGGGCTTGGCTTGAGCCCGCCCAACGCGGCGACCCGGGTGTCCGGCGCGCGCAGGACCGCCAGGAGCTGCTGCTGCTCCGCGACCTTGGCCCGGAGATCGGCGAGCTCTCCGGAGCGCCGCGCCAGCTCGCGGTCGAGGGTGGTGACCTGCCAGCTCAGGTACAGCACGGCGACAGCCGCCACCGCGAGGGCTCCTGCCAGGGTCAGCCGCCACGGGGCCCACCAGGGACTGCGCCAATCGAGCGCCCGGGAAGGTCGCGTTTCCGCCCCGATCCGTGTCATCAGCGCGGCCTTGAGCCGAGCTGGCGGTGTCACCGGGGGGAGGTCTGCGGCGAGTGCGGCGAGGGTTTCCCCGCACTCGGACACCACCACCTCGCACTCACGGCAGCCCTCTCTGAGATGGGCTTCGAACCGTGAGCGCTCGTCCCCCTCCAGGGCTCCGAGTGCGTACGAGGCTGCCAGTTCCAGATAAGGCTCGTGGCTCATGACGTTGCACCCCCGGACGGCCGGAAGTGGCTGCGCAGCCGCTCCAGACCCGCACGGATCCGGGTCTTGATGGTCCCCAGCGGTTGGTCCAGGCGGCGGGCGATCTCTGAGTGGGTCAGTCCCCCCAGGAAGGCCAGTTCGATCACCTGCCGTTGGGAATCGGGCAAAAGTGCCAGTGCCGTCCGGAGGATGTCGCGATCCTCGGCGAGGGCCCCAGGATTCGCCGCCGTCCCGGCCGGCTGTTGGGCGGTTCTCTCATCCACCGGGGCGACGAAGGTCTCACCTGTTCTACGGATGGAACGAAGCTTGTCGATGGCGCGGCTCCGGGCCCGATTCAAGAGCCAGGCCTCCGGGCTTCCCCGCCGTATGTCATACCGGCCGGCCTCCTGCCAGACCTGCCAGAAGACTTCCTGCAGCACATCCTCGGCCTCCGCCTCGTTGCCAACGATCCGCCGGATCAGGCCAAAGGCGAGCGGGGCATAGCGGTCATAGAAGTCGCTGAACGCATGCCGATCCCGGCCGGCCATGCGGCGGATCAAGGCGACCCCTTCGGATCGTTCTGGAAGCTTCCCAGGCATGAGTGGCACCCAGAGGGGAACGGAATAACCAATCTCTATCAGACCTGCCGGGAGGTGGCAATCCAAAACCATCCCACGGGGGCCAATCCGGAGGCGCCTGCCCGGTCGTAATGAAGGGTGAGTGGCTGCGGTGAGGAGGTAAAACACCTTGGCACCCGTTCAACAGAGGAGGAGAGACCATGCGTCCCTTTCGATATCTCGGATGGCTTACGTTGATCGGAAGCATTGCCGCAGGCTGCGCCACCTATGGCAGCACACCCATGACAACGCAAAAATCACTCTACGACCGCCTTGGAGGCAAACCCGCCATCCAGGCGGTGGTGGATGACTTCGTCGGCAACGTGGCCGGCGACGGGCGGATCAACGGGTATTTCGCCAAGGCCGATATTCCCCGGCTGAAGGCCCAGCTGGTGGATCAGATCTGCGAGGCCTCGGGTGGCCCCTGCAAGTACACCGGCCAGAACATGAAGGATGCTCATCGCGGGATGGGCGTGACGGGGCCGGCCTTCGACGCCCTGGCGGAGGATCTGGTGAAGACCCTGGACAAGTTCAAGGTCCCAGAGAAGGAGAAGGGCGAGCTGCTGTCCGTCCTGGGCCCGATGAAGAAGGACATCGTGGAAAGGTAGCCGAATCTTCCGGCGAAACCTGGCTCATACCGCTCATTCGATCCGAGAGAGGAGGACGCCCATGAAGTTCATGCTGACCTTCACCATGAGACCGGAGACGCGCGACACCGCGTTTGCCCGCTTTGCCAAGACACAGGGACGGCCCCCGAAGGGGGTCGCCCTGTTGGGGCGGTGGACGCGGGCGGACCTGAGCGGGGGCTTCGACCTCTTGGAGGGTGATGATTCGACGGCGATCGCGGAGTTCGCCCTCGCCTGGAGCGATCTCCTGGACGTGCGCGTCGTCCCGGTCGTGGAAGATCAGGGCCTGAACCAGGCCCTCGCGCGTGCGGGGAAGCAGGTCGCGTGACGGCGCTTCCAGCCGGGCCTGCATGCTGCCGCGCATGCTCAGTGCGAAATGACCGCGACCTTCGAGTAAATCCCCCCGTCCCCCCCTTTGCCAAAGGGGGGCGGAGGGGGGATTTTGACACCATCAGTCTCTCAGTTTCACGATGGTGTTCGCCATCGCCTCCAGGACGGTCATGACGACGCAGGAATCCTGGTCGCCCTTGCCCTGGGACTTGGCGGCCCGGAGGATCTCCCGGGAGATGCTGGCGGCAGGCAGGGACACCCCGCACTCCTCTGCCAGCCTCAGGGCCGTGGAGAGATCCTTGTACATGTTGCTGGCGGAGAAATGCGGGGTGAAATCCCGCCGGACCATTCGCGGGCCGCGGGTCTCCATGGCGCCGGTCCTGGCGCCGCCCACTGAGGTGATCTCGATGACGGCTTGCGGATCCAGTCCGGCCTTGGTCGCCAGGACCAGCGCCTCGGCCGCCGCCTCGATGGCGACGCCCAGGATGAGGTTGTTTACCAGCTTGAGTGTGGTCCCCATCCCGCTGCCTCCCGCGTAAACGATCTTCGCACCCAGCCTCTCGAAGAGGGGGCGGCAGGCCGCGAAGGTCTCCCGAGGCCCCCCCACCATGATCCCGAGCTTCCCCTCGGCGGCCAGCCTGGGTGCGCCGGTGACGGGCGCGTCCAGCATGGAGACCCCCTTGGCCTGGGCCCGGGCAGCGATGGATCGGGATATCTCCGGCGCGATGCTGCTCATGTCCACCAGGATCAGGCCCGGGCGGGACCCCTCCAGCACGCCACCCCGGCCGCAGATGACTTCCTCCGACGCCGCGGAATCCGTCACCATGGTGAAGACGATATCCGAGGCCTGGGCCACGGCCAGGGCGGATGCGCCCCAGGCCGCTCCGGCGGCGAGCAGCCCTTTGGCCTTGTCCGCCGTCCGGTTCCAAACCGTCAGGGAGTGCCCCGCGTCCAGGAGACGCCGAGACATGGGTTGGCCCATCAGGCCGAGTCCGATGAAACCGATGCGGTGCATGGCTCCTCCTCGAAGAATACCTCATAGATTCCGGGCAGGCCGGAGCGCCCCATCCGGGCACCGAGATCTCGCGACCCAGGGGGCGGATTATCATCATAGAGGGCGTGATCCTGTCAAGGCCGGGGCCGGTGGTTGGATCCCGTTCCTCTTGACGCTTCTCCGGCCTGGGTGGTATGGTCATGCGGCATACTGTAATCGGGGAGCACTATTGTTTCGCGTCGCGGTGGCGCTCTGATCCTGGTCGCGCGCCTCGACCATCGCCGTGGCGCGCGGGACCGTATCCTGCAGGAGATCGCCCGAGCCACCCACCTGCATCGTCCTGCCAGGCCTTCCAGGAGGTGAAATCCATGGCAAAAACGTTGGACTTGGCCGGCATCATCCCCGCCGTTTCCCTGCCCATGACCGCTGACGAGCAGATTGATGTGCCCGCGCTCCGCAAATACATCCGATGGGTGGCCGGGCACGGCATCAAGGGGGTGGCGGTGAACGCCGACACGGGCGAGGGCCCTTGGCTGTACCCGGAAGAGCGTGCCCGGGTGATTGAGATCTGGGCCGAGGAGCTCGATGGGAAGGTCCCTATCATCGCCGGGCTCTCCGCCAGCTTCACCCATCAGGCCGTCGCCCTGGCCAAGCAGGCCCAGAAGGCCGGGGCAGATGCGCTGCTGGTCTTCCCCATCACGGCTTACCTCGGGCAGCCCTGTCCATTCGAGATCCCCTTCGGCTATCACAAAGCCCTGGCCGAGGAAGTGGGCATGCCCATGGTCATGTTCCAGATCCAGCCGGCCATGGGCGGCATCAATTACTCGGAGGAGATGTTCGCCGGGCTCCTGGAGATTCCCGAGATCGTGGCCATTAAGGAGGCCTCCTTCGATTGCCACCGGTTCATCGACACCGTCCGGATCCTCCGCCAGGCTCCCCGGCGCATCACCATCCTGACCGGGAACGATGATTTCATCTTCGAATCCTTCGTCCTGGGGGCGGATGGGGGCCTCCTTGGCTTCGCCACGCTGGCCATCAAGGAACAGGTTCGGATGCTGAACCTGGTGAAGCAGGGAGACATCCTGAAGGCCCAGGAGATCTGGAACGTGATCGGTCCCCTGGAAGCCCTGATCTTCTCGCCACCTCTTCGGGACTACCGGCCCCGGATCAAAGAGGCGCTCACCATGCTGGGGGTCATCCCCCGGGCTACGATCCGGAAGCCTTTCTTCCCCATCAGCGAGGCGGAGCGGGCACGGGTTCGCCAGGCCCTGCAGCGGGCGCAACTGTTGTAAGTCGGCTCCTGCGAATTGCGGTCACCCGACACGAGGATTGATCTGGGAGAGGAGGACATCACATGAGACGCACCACCTGTCTGGCGTTGGCACTTCTCCTCATCGGTTTCCTGACACTGGCCGGTCTGGCGGAGGCGGGCACGACGCTTCGAGTCGTCTTCCCCGGCACCTCCGA